>JBILEP010000035.1:0-11996 GCA_044352045.1 Cyanobium sp.
GCCGACTAGGGCGCCCGGAGCGCCCCCCCTAGGATCCCCGCACCACCCCTTGCGGGCCCTCTCCCTGCTCCTCCGCCATGGTCGCCTCCCTGCGCCGCGCCCTGTTCCGTCCCCTGCTGGCGCTCTGCCTGTGCCTGGTCCTCTCCCTGGGCCTCTCCGCCTGCGGGGCAAGCGGCACCGGCCTGACCGGCAACTACGTGGATGACACCGTGCTGACGGCCCAGGCCCTGCTGACCACGATCGCCCAGCCCCAGGACGACCCCGCCCACGGGGAGAGCGAAGCCCGGGCGAAGGCCCTGATCAACGACTGGACCTCCCGCTACCGCCCCCGCGGCGACCTGCGCAACCTGACGTCGTTCACCACCATGCAGACCGCCCTCAACTCCCTGGCCGGCCACTACGCCAATTACGCCAATCGCCCCCTGCCCGACGCGCTGCGCAGCCGGCTGGAGAAGGAGCTGCGCAAGGCCGAAACCAGCGTCAGTCGCGGCGCCTGAAGGCCGCTGCGGCTCTTTGACGAACGGCCCCTTCTTCTGAGAGGCTCGCTCCCTGTGCTTCCAGGCGGCTGACGGCCGCAGTGTCCTTGGCCAATGTTGTCGTCATCGGTGCACAGTGGGGCGACGAGGGGAAGGGGAAGATCACCGATCTGCTGAGCCGCTCCGCCGATGTGGTCGTCCGCTACCAGGGGGGGGTGAACGCCGGCCACACGATCGTCGTGGATGACCGGGTGCTGAAGCTGCACCTGATCCCCTCCGGCATCCTCTATTCCGACACCATCTGCCTGATCGGCTCCGGCACGGTGGTGGACCCGAAAGTGATGCTTGGTGAGCTCGACACCCTGCTCAGCTTCGGCATCGATGTCTCCGGGCTGAAGCTGGCCTCCACCGCCCACGTCACCATGCCGTACCACCGGCTGCTCGATCGGGCCATGGAGCAGCGGCGCGGCGACCGACGCATCGGCACCACCGGTCGGGGCATCGGCCCCACCTATGCCGACAAGGCGGAGCGCAACGGAATCCGGGTGATCGACTTGCTGGAGGGCAGCCGGCTGCGGGATCGCCTGCTCGGCCCCCTGGCGGAGAAGAACGAGCTGCTGCAGCGGGTCTACGGCCTCGATCCGCTCGATCCCGAGGCGGTGATCGAGGAGTACGCCGGCTATGGCCAGCGGCTCGCTCCCCATGTGGTCGACTGCACCCGCACCATTCACGAGGCGGCCCGGGCCCGCCAGAACATCCTGTTCGAGGGGGCGCAGGGCACCCTGCTCGACCTCGACCACGGCACCTATCCCTACGTCACCTCCTCCAATCCGGTCTCTGGCGGGGCCTGCATCGGCGCCGGGGTGGGTCCCACCCTGATCGACCGGGTGATCGGCGTGGCCAAGGCCTACACCACCCGCGTCGGCGAGGGCCCGTTCCCCACGGAACTGCTGGGCAGCCTCAACGACCACCTCTGTGACCGGGGCGGGGAGTTCGGCACCACCACCGGCCGGCGTCGGCGCTGCGGCTGGTTCGATGGCGTGATCGGTCGCTACGCGGTGATGGTCAACGGGCTTGACTGCCTGGCGATCACCAAGCTCGATGTGCTCGATGAGCTCGACGAGATCCAGGTCTGCGTGGCCTACGAGCTGGAGGGCCGGCGGATCGAGCATTTCCCCTGCAGCTCCGAAGACTTCGCCCACTGCCAACCCATCTTCGAGACCCTGCCCGGCTGGCAGTGCTCGACGGCGGACTGCCGCCACCTCGACGACCTGCCCGCCGCCGCCATGGCCTACCTCCGCTTCCTGGCCGAGCTGATGGAAGTGCCGATCGCCATCGTCTCGGTCGGTGCCCAGCGCGACCAGACGATCGTGGTGGAGGATCCGATCCATGGCCCCAAGCGGGCCCTGCTCAGCGTCTGAGCCCCAAGCCCCACCAGAGCCCTACCCCACCTCACCCCCACATCCCCGCGCCATGACCCCCGCCGAGAAAACCCTGGACGTCGTTGGCATCGGCAACGCCATCGTCGATGTGATCGTGCAGGCCGACGAGGCCTTCCTCGACGACCACGGGCTCACCAAAGGCACCATGGCCCTGGTGGATGAGGCGATGGCCGAGCGGCTCTACGCCAGCGTCGGCCCCGGGCTCGAAACCTCCGGCGGCTCCGCCGCCAACACCCTCGCCGGCATCGCCCAGCTCGGCGGCCGGGCCGCCTTCATCGGCCGGGTGCGGGACGACCAGCTGGGGGCGATCTTCAGCCACGACATCCGCTCGGTCGGGGCCCGCTTCGACACCCCCGCCGCCAGCGCCGGACCAGCCACCGCCCGCTGCCTGATCCTGGTGACCCCGGATGCCCAGCGCACGATGTGCACCTATCTGGGCGCCTCGGTGGGCCTAGATCCCAACGACCTGGACCTCGAGCTGGTGCGCCAGGCCCGCGTGCTCTACCTCGAGGGCTACCTCTGGGACAGCGACGAGGCGAAGCGGGCCTTCCTGGCGGCCGCGGAGGTGGCCCGCGCCAGCGGCGGCGAGGTGGCCCTCTCCCTCTCCGACGCCTTCTGCGTTGATCGCCACCGCGAGAGCTTCCAGGAGCTGGTCGACGGCCATGTCGACATCCTGTTCGCCAATGAGATGGAGATCACCTCCCTCTACAAGGCCGACAGCTTCGAGCAGGCCGCAGCGGAGGTGCGTGGTCGCTGCCGCATCGCCGCCCTCACCCGCAGCGAACAGGGGTCGGTGCTGCTGAGCGGCGACGAAACGCTCACGATCGAGCCCTTCCGCCTCGGCGAGCTGGTGGACACCACGGGGGCCGGCGACCTCTACGCCGCCGGTTTCCTGCACGGCCACACCAGCGGCGCGAGCCTGGAGCGCTGCGGGCGCCTCGGCTCGCTCTGCGCCGGTGAGGTGGTCACCCAGCTGGGCCCGCGGCCCCAGGCCTCCCTTCCGGATCTGGTGGCCCGGCACCTGGGCTGAGCTGCTCCGCCAGCCAGGCGCCGTAGGCCCCCTCGCTGCTGGCGGACCAGTGGATCCATTCGGGCGTCTCGTAACTGTGCAGCTCATGCAGGACGCTGCGCAGTTCGTCGAGCTGCTCCGGGTGGGTCTTGAGCAGCAGCAGCACCTCCGCCCCGGTCTCGAGACGCCCCTGCCAGCGGTACAGGGAACGGCCCGGCAGCAGGCTGGCGCAGGCCACCAGACGGCGCTCCAGCAGCGCCAGGGCCAGGGCCTCGGCGCGCTCCGGGGTGCCCTCGCTGGTGAGCACGAGTTCCAGGGGCATCTCCGCCATGGCGTCTTGGGGGGCACTGCGCTGGAGGGTGGCACCGCCGCGGCCCCTCAGGCCAGCCTCCCCGGACCCTCCCCCAGGCGCTCCAGCAGAGCCGCCAGCGGCAGGAGCGTCGCCCCCGGCGGCTCCGGTGGCCGCTCCAGCAACAACAGCCGCAGCCCCATCTCCGCGCAGAGACGCCGCCAGTGGCTCTCGCTGGGCCCACCGGAGCGACGGCAGAGCACCATTTCAATCCGCCAGCGCCGGCAGAGGGCCGCCTCGATCGACGCCGCGGCCCCCGCCTCGGCGGGCGGGCGCAGAGCCGCCAGCCGGGCCGCGCCGATCCCCGCCGCCATCGCCTGCCTGAGGGCGCCGGGCTGGGGCAGCAGCCGGGCGTGGTGCACAGCCCCTGGGGAATGGGCCACCGCCTCGGCCAGCCGCCGTGCGCCGATCGCCAGCAGCAGGTGGCGGGCCTTGAGATCGATCCCGGCCAGGCTCTTCAAATCCGCCAACACCGTTGCCCCGGACGCCGCCGGCCGGGGTCGCTCCAGGCGCAACAGGGGCTGGCCCGCGCTGGCGCAGGCGAGAGCCAGGGCCGCGCTGATCCGCCGGGCGAAGGGATGGCTGGCATCGACCAGCCAGCGGAAGGGCTGGCCCCGCTCGGCGGCCCCCCGCAGCTCCACCAGCACCGCCCCCTCCGGACCGGCCGGACCATCCAGGGCTCCCACACGCAGCTCCAGCCGGGGATGGGGCGCATAAGCCCGCGCCGCCGCCGCGCTCACCACCGACACCCGCACGCTCCAACCGCGTTCCAGCAGCTGGGCGGCCAGCGGTGGGCCCTCGCCGGTGCCGGCGATCAACCAGATCCGCGCTGTCCCTCCCGGCGGCTGGGGGACGGCGCCCCCCTGGTGAAGGGCGGGGCCTTGCATCAGGATGGGCGCTCGATTGCTCGGGAAGGGGCGTGAATCACTGTCTGCTCGAGGTGGAGGTGCTGGAAGCTCCCCAGCTTCGCTACACCCAGGACAACCAGACGCCGGTCGCTGAGATGCCGGTGCGGCTGGAGGGGTTGCGGCCCGATGACCCGCCGGGTCAGCTGAAGGTGGTGGGCTGGGGCAATCTGGCCCAGGACCTGCAGAACCGGGTGCAGGTGGGCCAGCGGCTGGTGCTGGAGGGGCGGCTGCGGATGAGCACCGTCACCCGCCAGGACGGGCTCAAGGAGAAGCGCGCCGAATTCGTGCTCTCCCGCCTGCATCCCGTCGCCGAGCCGGGAGCCGCCCCGCCAGCGCCAGCCCCCAAGGCTCCGGCTCCCTCTGCCTCTCCCTCTCCCTCTCCCTCTCCCGCCCCGAGGCCCGCTGCTGGCGCGGCAAAGGCCGCGGCAAAGGCAGCAGCACCCCCGGTGTGGAACACCTCGCCGCTCGTGCCGGAGGATCCCCTCGAGGAGGAGGACGAGATTCCGTTCTGAACCACGGGTCCGGGAGCTGGCGCCGCAGGAAGGGATCAGGGGTCGGCGGCCCGCTCCGCCGCCTGGTCGAGCAGCTGGCCGAGTTCCCGCTCGAGCGCCGCCAGGTCAAGTCGCCACTGGGGCCAGTGGCCGCTGTCGATCTGGCGCAGCAGCCAGAGACGGTCCTGCCGTAACTGCTCCAGCAGGTCCTCCAGAGCCAGCGCGTCCTGCGCTGGGGGAGCCGGGGTGTCCTGGGGAGCTGGTGGGGTCATCGCCTGGCTGCGTCGCCTCCCATCCTGCCCCCTGCTGCTGGAGGATGGGGCGATGCAATCCTTCCTCTCCCCGGGCAGCCTGGTCACCCTCGCCGGCGCCCTTCTGACGGTGATCGGTTCGATCGCCTACCTGGACGACAACGCCAACCTCAGTCTGCCGACGATCTTCTACGGCATCCCGATCCTGCTGGGCGGGCTGGCGCTCAAGTCGTCCGAGCTGCCCCCGGCCGAGCGCCTCACCCCCCCGGCCAGCCTGCAGGCGCTGCGGGAGGATCCCGCCAATGAACCCCTGCGCAAGCTGCTGGCCGACGTGACCCGCTGGCGTTACGGCCAGAAAGCCCACCTGGAGAGTTCCCTGGAGGCGCTCAAGCTCTGGGATGAGGAGGCCCCGCCCCAGCTGCTGGCGGTGGAGGAGCTCGACCATGGCGGCTACGGCCTGCGCCTGCTGTTCGAGCTGAACGGCGTGCCGGCGGAGCGTTGGCAGGAGCGGTGCGATCGGCTCGGCCGCTTCTTCGGTCCGGGGCTGCGGGCCGAATTGGCGGAGGCCGGCTCCGGCCGCCTCAGCCTCTCCCTGCTGCCCGCCAGCTGAGATCCGCCGCCCCCCCGCCGCCCCTGCGATGAGTTCCGACCCCCTGATCAGCGACGCCGACGCCCAGCGGGTGGCGGTGCTGAGCGAGGCCCTGCCCTACATCCAACGCTTCGCCGGCCGGCGGGTGGTGGTCAAGTACGGGGGTGCGGCCATGGTCCGCGAAGATCTGCGGGAGGCGGTCTTCCGCGACCTCGCTCTGCTGGCCTGCGTCGGCGTGCAGCCGCTGGTCGTCCACGGCGGCGGACCGGAGATCAACCAATGGCTGGGCAAGCTGGCGATCGAGCCCCGCTTCCACGACGGCCTGCGGGTGACCGACGCGGCGACGATGGACGTGGTGGAAATGGTGCTGGTGGGGCGGGTCAATAAGCAGATCGTCACTGGCCTCAACCAGGTGGGCGCCCGGGCGGTAGGCCTCTCCGGCTGCGACGGTGGCCTGGTGCGGGCGCGCCCCTTCGGAGATGGCTCCCTGGGGCTGGTGGGGGATGTGGCTGGCGTCGACCCGTCGGTGCTCGAGCCGCTGCTTGAGGCCGGCTACCTGCCGGTGATCTCCAGCGTCGCCCCCGACGGCGAAGGTCGGGCCCACAACATCAACGCCGACACCGTCGCCGGCGAACTGGCCGCGGCGCTGCAGGCCGAGAAGCTGGTGCTGCTCACCGACACCCCGGGCATCCTGCGGGAGCGGCAGGATCCCGCCTCCCTGTTCCGGCACCTCGGCCTGTCCGAAGCGCGCCAGCTGATCGCCGACGGCGTGGTGGCGGGGGGGATGACCCCGAAGACCGAATGCTGCATCCGCGCCCTGGCCCAGGGGGTGCGCGCCGCCCACATCGTCGACGGCCGGGTGCCCCACTCGCTGCTGTTGGAGGTCTTCACCGACGGCGGCATCGGCACGATGCTCTCCGGAAGCCCGCAGCCGCGCAGCTGAGCCATCGCCATGGCCGATGCCGCCCAGGCCGCCAGCCTCACCGCCGCCCGTGACGCCCTGGAGCGGGGGGAGTATGGCAAGGTGCTGACCTTGTTGGAGCCCATCGCCGAGGCTCAAGGACCCCGCACGCCGCTGGGGGCCGGCGTGCGCCTGCTGATCGCCACGGCCCTGATGGGTCAGGGGGAGAGCGAGCGCGCCGCCGAGTGCTGCCGTGAGGTCCAGCACTGCCTCGACCCCGGCCTGCGCACCCGGGCCCGGGAACTGCTCACCGTGTTGGAGGCCCCCGCCCTCAACCGGCCCCGCAGCTGGTCGCTCACCCTGCCCGATCTCGCCAGCGACACCCCGCTCGAGCGCCTGGGGCCTGGAACGGGCGGTCGCCGTCGCCCGACGCCGCCGCCGCCACCACCGCCTCCGGTTGGGCCCACCCGGGCGCCGCTGGGCTTCGCGGCCCTTGCCGCACTGGTCCTGCTGCTGCTTGCGGCCCTGCTGGGGGGGTGTGTGGAGGTGCGCAGCGACCTGCACTTCGAGGGTCCAGGCCGTCTGCAGCTGAGCCACCAGTTCCACAGCGCCACCGGTCCGATCGGCCCCTGGCAGCGGCGCCTTGAGGGGGAGCTGGCCAGCCGCGGCTTCCGGCTGGAGCTGGGCGGGGGCGGCAGCCGGCTGCGCACCCCCGTGCTGCCGGCCCCCCAGGCCCTGGACGCCTGGGTGCAGAGCGTCAGCGCGGCTGGGGAATTGGCGGGCCTGGCGCTGCCGCCGCCACAGGCGGAGCTGCGGGAGCGCAACTGGCTGCTGGGGGTGGAGCAGCATTTGCGGCTGGAGGTGGATCTGGCGGAAGTGGAGCCGATGGCCGGCCTGCGGCTGGAGCTGGGGCTGGCGCCCCTGCGGCCGCGGGCGGTGCGGATCGCCACCCCCCGGCCGGCGGTGGTCCAAGGGGATGGCCTGCTCTGGCCGCTGGCCCCAGGCGTCGCCAACCGCCTGGAGGTGCGCTGCTGGCGCTGGAGTCCCTTGGGGATCGGCGGGTTGGCCATCGCCCTGGCCCTGGGGCTGGCGCTGCTGTTGCAGCGGATGCGCCTGGCCCTGGGCTACGGCCTCCCCCAGCTGCCTGCCGGCGCTACAGCTGCAGAGGATCCGGGTCGATCGTGAGGCTGATGCCCGCGGGCAGCAGCTCGCGCAACTCCGCCTCCGGAGGCAGGGGCAAGCGCTGCGCTTCGGGGGGCGCGACACTCGGACCATGCAGCAGCACCTGCCAGCGGCTGCGGCCCGCCACCCGGGCCACGGGCGCTGGCGCCGGCCCGATGACGCACCAGCCGGAGGTCTCCAGCGACGGCCGGATCCGTTCGGTGAGGGCGGTGGCGGCGGTGGCGGTGAGGCTGGCGGCGGGGCCGGCGAGCCGCAACAGCACGGCCCGGCGGAAGGGCACCAGGGATCCGTGGCGGCGCAACTCCAGCTCCTCCTCCAGAAACTGTCCGTAGCGACCATCCACCAGGTGGCGGATCACGGGATGGTCCGGGCAATAGGTCTGCACCAGCACCTCACCGGGACGTTCGCCGCGACCGGCCCGGCCGGCGAGCTGGAGCAGCAGTTGCAGGCTCTGCTCCCCGGCCCGCAGGTCGGGGCGGTGGAGCAGACCATCGGCCGCCAGCACCGCCGCCAGGGTGACCCGCGGCAGATCCATCCCCTTGGCCAGCATCTGGGTGCCCACCAGCACGTCGGCCTCGCCAGCGGCAAAGCGCTCGAGAAGCTGGCGGTGGCCATCGCGGCCGCCGGTGGTGTCTTGGTCGAAGCGGAGCAGGCGCAGGCCCTCCAGCTCGGCGGCCAGCCGCTCCTGCACCCGCTGGGTGCCGGCCCCGAAGGGCTTGAACACCGTGGAACCGCAATGGCCGCAGCGGTGGCCCAGGGGCTGGCGGTGATCGCACCAGTGGCAGCGGAGCCATTCCTGAGCGCCGCTGCGATGCACCGTCATCGCCACGTCGCAATGGGGGCAGAGCACCGCCTCACCGCAGCTGCGGCAGCTGAGGAAGGAGCGGTAGCCGCGCCTGGGCACCAGCACCACCGCCTGCTCGCCCCGCTCCTGAAGGGCCGTGAGCCTGTCCATCAACGCCCGGCTGATCAGCTGGCGGTGGCCCTCCGCCAGCTCCAGACGCATGTCCACCAGCCGCACCGGCGGCAGGGGCCGGCCGCCGATCCGCTCATGGAGCCGCAGCAGGCGGGTATCGGCGTCGGGAGCGCGACAACGGCTCCAGCTCTCCAGCGATGGGGTGGCGCTGCCGAGCACCAGGCGAGCGCCGCAGAGGCCCGCCCGCAATCGGGCCACAGTGCGGGCGTGATAGCAGGGCATGGGGCTGTCCTGCTTGTAGGAGCCGTCGTGCTCCTCGTCGAGCACGATCAGCCCGAGGGGTTGGAGAGGGAGGAACACCGCCGAGCGGGTGCCCACCGCCAGCCGCGCTTCGCCGGCGGTAGCCGCCGCCAGGCAGGCCCGCCAGACCGCCACCCGCTCCGCCGGTCCCATGCCGCTGTGATATTCAAGAACTCCAGCGCCAAAGCGCTGGCGGGCACGATCGAGAAGCTGGGGGATCAGCCCGATCTCCGGGGCGAGCAGCAGCACGCTGCGGCCCTGGGCCAGCTCCAGCGCGGCGGCCTGGAGATACACCTCCGTTTTGCCGGCGCCGGTCACTCCCCACAGCAGCAACGCCTGCCCCGGCGGGGCCGTGGCGATCGCCCGCACCGCCTGGCCCTGCTCGGTGCTGGCGGCCAGGGGGGCTCCCGGCGCCGTGGAGTGGGCCGGGCCGGACCCGGGGAATCCCTGGGTCGCCGCCAGAGCCGCCGCCTGGACGTCGCGACGGCGCAACCAGCCCCGGCGCTCGAGGGTCGCCACCAGTCCCGGCCCGAAGCCGCCGCTCGCCTGCAGATCCCGCAGCAGCGCCCCGTCGCCCCGCTCGGCCAGCCAGCCCAGCAGATCCCTCTGGCGGACCGTGAGGCTCTCCTCCGCCTCGGGGGCTGGACTGACCCGCTCCAGCCAGCGCAGGGTCCGGCCCGCCCTGGAGGGGCTGCCCCGGCGACGCTGCCCCAGCCAACCCGGGGGCAGGGCACTTTTGAGGGTGCGGAAGCGGCTGGTGTGGCAGAGGTCGGCGACGGCGTCGATCAGGGCGCGCCAGCTGGGATCGACGGCCGCGGGCTGCAGCACCCCCTCAAGCGGCTGGATCCGTCGTCCCTGGAGTTCCTGCGGCAGGTGGGTGAGACAGCGGACCACCAGACCGGCGTGACGCCGACCCTGCAGGGGAATCTCCACCAGATCACCAACCCCCACCGGCAGGTGGCGGGGATTGGCGTAGGTGAACACCCGGCCCTCCCGACCGGCCTCTAGCCAGACCTCCAGCCAGGCGGCGCCGCTGTCCTCGGGCTGGGAGCCGGGGGAGGATTCCGGAGGAGAGGTTGTCAGTCTTGCAATCGACACCCGTCATTCCTAAGATGAGAGCGTTGGGCAGTCCATAAGGCTGCCGTCGGAACGCGACAGAGTTCCGTCCAGAGGGAAGACCCATCGAGCGAGCCCGGGAGCATGCCTCCCTCCAGCGGCCCTCCAGTCTGAGACCACCCCTGACAACCCTGTTCTGGTCCCGGTCCTGTTCCGCGGCCCACCCCTGTTCCCCACACCAGGTCCCCTCCGGGCTCCCAACTGAACCTTCCGCTCCGGCCCCCTCCTCGGGACATTCAACGCCGCAGCAGCGCAGCCAGTGCGCGCATTATCACTGGTTTTGTCGTCAGATTTTTCTTCTCACTTTTTCGCGTCCGTCCTTTGTCCCGGTGACCCCCGGCCCCCAGCTCCTCCATCGCTGGGCTGATGTGTCGGATTCCGTTTCTTTCCTTCGCTTTGCCGGTCCCTGAGGGACGGCACTCCCCTCCCCGCTCCCGCCCCGCTTCCATGAGTCCTGCAGCCGCCAGCACCGAGTCCAGCACCACCACCGCCACCGGCAAGGACCTCCCTGAGATCGTCGCCACGGTGTCGGTGAACGGAGAGGTGATCAGCATCGACACCCTGGCGGCATCCGCCACCCAGAAGGCCGCCAAGTCGGCAGCCAAGTCGGCCGCCGCGGTGGCCAGCAAGCCCAAGGCGAAGGCCAAGGCGAAGGCCAAGAGCCCAGCCAAGGCGAAGGAGGCCAAACCGGCCCAGGATCTGGAGGCCGCCGCCGACGACCTTCTGCTGGAATCCGCACTTCCGGTCGGTGAGGAGGGGGATCTGGGCCTTGCCGAGGAGGCGGCCGAGAAGCCGGAGGCGAAGAACGCCCGGGCCCTAGCCAGCATCAAGGTGGGACCCAAGGGGGTCTATACCGAAGATTCGATTCGCGTCTACCTGCAGGAGATCGGCCGTATCCGGCTGCTGCGTCCGGATGAGGAGATCGAGCTGGCGCGCAAGATCGCTGACTTGCTGGAGCTGGAGGAAAAGGCGGCGGAATTCGAATCCGACCACGGTCGTCAGCCCCAGGTGGGCGAGTGGGCGGAACTGTTCGAGATGACCCCGCTCAAGTTCCGCCGCCGGCTGATGCTCGGTCGCCGAGCCAAGGAAAAGATGGTGCAGTCGAACCTGCGCCTGGTGGTGTCGATCGCCAAGAAATACATGAACCGCGGCCTCTCCTTCCAGGACCTGATCCAGGAGGGCAGCCTCGGCCTGATCCGCGCCGCTGAGAAGTTCGACCACGAGAAGGGCTACAAATTCTCGACCTACGCCACCTGGTGGATCCGCCAGGCGATCACCCGCGCGATCGCCGACCAGAGCCGCACGATCCGGCTGCCGGTGCACCTGTACGAAACCATCTCGCGCATCAAGAAAACCACCAAGACCCTCTCCCAGGAATTCGGCCGCAAGCCCACCGAGGAGGAGATCGCCGAAGCGATGGAGATGACGATCGAGAAGCTGCGCTTCATCGCCAAGAGCGCCCAGCTGCCGATCTCCCTGGAAACCCCCATCGGCAAGGAGGAAGATTCCCGGCTCGGCGATTTCATCGAGGCCGACATCGAAAACCCCGAACAGGATGTGGCCAAGAACCTGCTGCGCGAGGATCTCGAGGGCGTGCTTGCCACCCTCAGCCCGCGCGAGCGCGATGTGTTGAGGCTGCGCTACGGGCTGGATGATGGCCGCATGAAAACCCTGGAGGAGATCGGCCAGATCTTCGATGTCACCCGCGAGCGCATCCGCCAGATCGAAGCCAAGGCGCTGCGAAAACTGCGCCATCCCAACCGCAACGGCGTGTTGAAGGAGTACATCAAGTAGCTTTGCCGGGGCATCTGCTCTCACCTGGCGATTCCCCCTTGACTACCCCCACCCCCTCCCAGCCGGCGTTGCGCCTTTCGGTGGTTCTACCCACCTTCAACGAGCGCGACAACGTCGGGCCCATCGTTGACGAACTCCTGCCGCTCCAGAGCTGTTTCGGTCTCGAGATCCTCTTCGTCGACGATGATTCCGCCGACGGCACCGCTGAGAGGGTGCGCCAGCTGGCGCATGACCATGCCGCCGTGCGCCTCATCCGACGGGTGGACCGGGCC
>JBILEP010000319.1:0-2945 GCA_044352045.1 Cyanobium sp.
CCTACAGAGGCGGAAGCAGCGCCCCCGGATCCAGCCACGGGTCTGGCGAGCCCCTCACCCAGCACTGCCCTCACCACCACCACCGCGCCAGGGCTGACGCAAGCCGCTACGCGGCCCTGGCGCGGCCGCGGCGGCGGGGCGGGGGATCGGTGTTCCTCGCCATCTCCCCATGGCCTCCTCCGCCCTCTGCTGCCCGGTCCGCCAGGTGCTCGTGCACGACTATCCCGGCCCGAGCAAAGCCTGGTCAGAGTCCCGCGTCACGGTCCACATCGGCCGCCGCGGTCGGCCGGTGCAGAAGCCCCGCCTGATGCCCCTGCTCACGGCCCTCTCGGTGGCCCGCAAGCTGTAGGCGGCGCGGGTCGGCACGGTCTCGGTGTTGTGAGGCGGCACCGCCGCTCCTGGTGGGGGCCCTGCGGGGCCCCTGCTTCCTGGACTCATGCCACTGGCCCTTGGGGCGCCGAGGCATGCGCTGGCGCCGCCATGGGGGAGAGGAGCCAGGGAACGGGATCGGGTTGGGCGGTGGATGCCCCTTTGGGGCGTAGGGCCGCTGCCCCTTCCCGGTTTCCCCATGGCCTCTCCCCTCGCCATCGGCATCGAGCTCCAGCCGGCGGGGGTTGATCGCCGCTGGGTGCGGCTGTGGCTCATCGATCGCTCAGCCGCCCCTTCAGCCCGTTGCCGGCTGGTGGTGCGCAGCGCAGCCCTGCGGCGGGCGCGGGAGCTGCAGGCGGCCCATGGCGCCGGGGCGCTGTGGTGGGTGTGAGGGGTCAGCCCTGCCCTGCACATCTGCCGCCACCCGGCCTACCTTGGCCGCTTCTGAATGGAACCGCTCCGGGGTGGCTCTCCTTCCTGCCAATCCCGCCACCAAGCGCCACCGTGGGCGGGTGATCTTCCAGCGGCAGCGCTCACTGGTCGTGCTGGCGACTTGGGCGTTGTTGTTGGCACCGTCGTCGGGATGGAAAGCGGCGACGGCGGAGCCAGCCACGAGGTCTGCCCCCGTGTCCACGGAGAGTCCCGCAGCGGGGATGAGTAGCGAGGCAACACCAGCACTGCCCCCTGGTCCAAACGCACCAACAGCAGGAGCCGCGACAGCGGGGGCGGCGGGCTTGGATCTGTGGGTTTGGGTTTCGGGCTGGTTCCAGAGGCAAGGACCTTTTGGGAATGTTGTCCTGGTGGTTTTGGCTCTCCTTGGAATCGGGATCACCCAGGCCCAGAACTGGGAAGCACTCCTGCGGCTTCTGGGCCTGGAGCGCAAGCCACCCGTATCAGGCTCCTCGCCCCCATCGACCAGCACCAGCGGCGCAAACAGCCCAGTCATCACCGGTGGCAGCTTCCACTCTGAGGGTGATCTGTTAATCGGCGATCAGGTTGCGGGCGACAAGGTAATGGGCGACCAGTACAACTATATCCACCAAGCCCCCAAGCCCAGGCCCGAACTCCCAGCCAGCCACACCCCCCACAACCTTCCTGATCGCACCACAGCCCCCGACCGCTTCGTGGGGCGAGAAGCGCAACTCCAGGAACTCGCCCAGCGGCTGGAGGCGCCAGGTAGTCGGGTGTTGCTCACCGGTATGGGTGGCGTGGGCAAGAGCGAGCTGGCGCTGCAGTACGCCTACGCCAACCTGAAGCACTACCGCGGCGGCATCGTGCTCCTCGATGCTCGCCAGGGCTATGAGGGGATGGCGGCGAAGGTGATTTCCTTTGTGCGGGGGCGCTTCCGGGGGCTGTTGCCGGAGGAAGGAGCACAGGACGAGTTGCTGGCTCGTTGCTGGGAAGATTGGCCAACGGCAGCCTCCGATCAGGAGCCGGTGTTGCTGCTCCTCGATGATCTCTCCAGCGATGCGCAGGGACTGGAGAGCGAACAGCGCCTCTGCGAGGGACTGCCGCCCCGCTTTCGGCGCTTGATCACGCGGCGTGAGGCGGCCTCCTCCGAGGAAACCGGCATCGACCTGAAGGTGCTGCAACGGCCGGATGCACTCCGTCTGTTACGCCTGCGGGCCGAGGGCCAAACCGATAGCCGCGGGCGCATCGAGGCGGAAGCCGCCGCCGCCGATGCTCTCTGCCAGGAGGTGGGGGATCTGCCCCTGGCCATGGTGCTGCTCGGAGCCCGGCTGCACGGGCAGCCCGATCAGCGGATCGCCAACTTGCTCGAGGATCTCCAAGCCAAGGGAGCAGAAGCCAACGCCCTGCTGCAAGCCCATCCGGAGCTGGGGGCCAAGCAGGGGATGGTCGAATCCCTACTGATCAGTTGGCAGCCTCTTTCCGCGCCGGCCAAGGAGCTAGCGGTGCTGCTGAGCCTGATGGCCCCGGCGGTGATCCCCTGGGAGCTAGTGGAGGCCTGCCGGCGGGAGGAGCAGGAGCTGGTGGAGGGCAGCGCCTTTGGTGTGGCCCAGGCCGAGCTGCTAAGGGCGCAGTTGCTGGAGCGGGTGGGGCCCGATCGCTACCGGCTCCATCCATTGGTGCGCTCGTTTGCGGCGCTCCAGGGCGCTCAGCCTGCGCAAGAGGTGTCGCAGAGGCAGTTCGCCGAGGCGATTGCGGCTGTTTGCAAGACGAAGTTTCCGCAGGTGATGCCGCTGGCGCTGCAGGCGGAGGTGGAAGACTTTGTGCCGCATATCGCTCAGGTGGCGGAGCACGGATGCGATGGTCTTGGAGAGGAAGACCTGACTTGGCCGTGCACTGCTCTGGGACATTTTTATGATAGCAAGGCCAACTTTGCAGCCTCTCTGCTCTGGTTGCAGCTCGGCCGAGATCTGTGCGAACAGCGGCTTGGTCCGGAGCATCCCGAAACAGCCACCAGCCTCATCAACCTGGCGGGGCTGCTGCAGGACACCAACCAGCTCGCAGAAGCCGAGCTGCTGATAAGGAGGGCCCTGGCGATTTTGGAGGCCAGCTATGGCAGCGATCATCCCGATGTGGCCGCCAGCCTCAACAACCTGGCGCAGCTGCTG
>JBILEP010000036.1:0-11896 GCA_044352045.1 Cyanobium sp.
CGCGCCCTCTTGGGCCAGGTTGCCCTTGAGGATCGCCAGATGGCCCTGGGCATACAGCGGCCGGGCCAGGGGGCGGATCACCTCCTGATCGGCGGGGGGCTCAGTGGGCACATCCGCCAACACGTCAGCCAGCGTGCGGTCTTCGACGGTGCGGCACTCGCCATGGAGCAGGCCGGCCTCGAGCAGCAGCTTCATCACCTGGGGGATGCCACCGGCCCGGTGCAGATCCACGGTCACGAAGCGACCGCTGGGCTTGAGGTCGCAGATCACTGGGACACGCTGGCGGATCGTCTCGAAGTCGTCGATGCTCAGGGGCACGCCGGCGGTGCGGGCCACCGCCAGCAGATGGAGCACGGAATTGGTAGAACCGCCCACCGCCATGATCACGCTGATCGCATTCTCGAAGGCCTCGCGGCTGAGAAGATCGCGGGGGCGGATGCCCTTGGCCACCGCCTGCACCAGCACTTCGGCGCTGCGGGCGGCGCTGTCGGCCTTTTCAGGATCCTCCGCCGCCATGGTGGAGCTGTAGGGGAGGCTGAGGCCCATCGCTTCGAACGCGGCGCTCATCGTGTTGGCGGTGAACATGCCGCCGCAGCTGCCCGCTCCGGGGCAGGCATTCTTTTCGATGGCGCTGAGTTGTTCGGCATCGATGCGGCCGCCGCTGTACTGCCCCACGGCCTCGAAGGCGCTCACCACGGTGAGGTCACAGGCCCCAAGTCGGCCGGGCTTGATCGTGCCGCCGTACACAAACACCGCCGGAATGTTCATGCGCGCCATCGCCAGCATTGCGCCTGGCATGTTCTTGTCGCAGCCGCCGATCGCCAGCAGGCCGTCCATGCTCTGGGCGTTGCAGGCGGTTTCGATCGAATCGGCGATCACCTCCCGGCTCACCAGGGAATACTTCATCCCTTCGGTGCCCATCGAGATGCCATCGCTCACGGTGATCGTGCCGAACATCTGGGGCATGGCGCCGGCGGCGAGGGCGGCGGCCTCGGCGCGGTGGGCCAGATCGTTCAGTCCGATGTTGCAGGGCGTGATCGTGCTGTAGCCGTTGGCGATGCCCAGGATCGGCTTGTTGAAATCGTCGTCTCCGAAGCCAACCGCCCGCAGCATCGCCCGGTTCGGGGAGCGCTGGATTCCCTGGGTGATGGCGGCGGAGCGAAGCATGGGGATCGGGATGCTGTTGCTCCGAACCTACCGAGGGGGCCGCTCAGTTCTGCGGCTGCATCCGCTCCAGCTGGCGCCGCACCTCGTCAATCGCCTGGTTGAGCTGCTGCACCCGGTCGTGCAGCTGGGCGTCGAGGGGGGGGCGCTCCGGGTCGTGGGGAGCGATCTCGGGTTGGTGGAGAACACGCCGGGCCTGTTGCTCGAACCGCCGTCGCTCGGAGCGGTTCAACAGCCACCAGGCCAGGCCAGCGGCGCCGACCAGGCCGCCGGCGAGGGCACTGGCGAGAATCGCGCCGCTACCACCACGCGCCACGGAATCAGCCCTGGAATCAGGCATGGGCGAAGGGGCCAGGCCAGCATCAATGGGGCCAGCCTAGGCGGGCGGACGGGTCTTAACCGCCGTAGAGCCGCACGGCTGCATCGCCAAAGCCCGGTCGCAGCCGCCGCTGATCGTCCACCTCCGGATCGATTCCCGCCGCATAGATGGTGAGCTCGGGGAAGCGCTCGCCCACCAGCTTGAGCCCCGGCGCTCCGCAGAGGCTGGTGATCACCCGCAGGCGCGCTCCGCTCACCCCGAGGGCACCCAGGCGCTCCAGCAGGGCCACCAGGGTGGCGCCACTGGCGAGCACCGGCAGGAACACCAGCACCCCCACCCGCTCGCCGATCGTGGCCGGCAGATCGTCGAGGTACCAGTGGGTGTGCCCGTCCGCCCCACAGGCCTGCAGGCCCACATGGGCCACCCGCGCGGCGGGCAGCACCGTACGCGCCCCATCCCAAATGCCTAGACCGCCCCGCAGCACTGGAATCGCCAGGACCGGCACCGCCGGATCGATCACCCGGCCCTCGCAGCGCCCCAGGGGGGTCTCCACCTCGACGCTCCGCTCCGGCAGCCAGTCGCGCAGGGCTTCGTAGGTGAGCCAGCGCCCCAGCTCCGTCATCGCCGTGGCGAACAGGGGCGGTGGGGTCTGGCGGTCCCGCAACAGGGTGAGCCAGTGGCCGATCAGGGGGTGGGGGGGAACCACCACCCGCAGGGTCATGCCCATGACTGCCATAACTTGTCGGTTCACCGTACGCCTGAGGCCATGGGGGCACACCTGCGCCACGCCTTTACCGCGCTGGGCATCCGGCTGCGACCCTTGTTGCTCTCCCTGCTGCTGCTGGTGCCCCTCGGCCCGCTGGCGGCGCCGGCGGCCGCGATCACCGCGCCGGAGCTGCGCTCCCAGCGCAGCCTCCAGTCTCTCGATCCCGACATGCACGGCCGCAACCTGCAACAGGAAGAATTCCTCAAGGCCGATCTGCAGGGCTTCAACCTCAGCGACACGGATCTGCGCGGCGCCGTGTTCAACGCCAGCAATCTCCAGGAGGCGGATCTCCACGGCGCCAATCTTGAGGATGTGGTCGCCTACGCCAGCCGCTTCGATGGCGCCAACCTGGAGGGGGCGGTGCTGCGCAACGCGATGCTGATGCAGAGCCACTTCCGCGGCGCCCGTATCGACGGCGCCGACTTCAGCGACGCCGTGCTCGACCTGCCCGAGCAGAAGGCGCTCTGCGCCAGGGCCAGCGGCATCAACCCGCTCACCGGCGTGACCACCCGCGACAGCCTTGCCTGCCGCTGAGCCCCACCAGAGCGGGGCGCCTACAGTGGGCGCGGATCGGTTCCGCGGGGGATCAGCCCGCGGAGGAAACGGGGAAAGTCCGGTGAGCCGGCGCTGTCCCGCAGCTGTGACGCTCCATCCTGGAGCCAGCCAGAACGCCCGCCGGTCCCCTGCCCCCTTCGACCGGCGCGGACCGGCACTTCGATGACCAAGATTCTTCACGGTGCGCCCACCGGCATCGCTGTTGTGGCCCTGCTGGGCCTGGCGGTCGCCCCGGCCCAGGCCCACCACGCCATGGGGCTGTTCCACCTGCAGCCCACCCCCTTCAATGGGCTGGTGAGCGGCCTGCTCCATCCGGTGCTCGGCCCCGACCACCTCCTCTTCCTTCTGGCCCTCTCCCTGGTGGGCCTGCGCCAACGCGCTAGCTGGATGCTGGGCCTGCTGGTGGTGGGTTTGCTGGGCAGCTGGGCCGGCCTGGTGCTGCCCGGTCTGCCCGGCGCCGAGTCGATGGTGGCCCTCTCCTTGGCGGTGGTGGCCCTGGTGCTGCTCGATCGCCTGCCGGCACCATGGCTCCTGCCCGCCTTCGCCCTGCACGGCTACGTGCTCAGCGCCTCGGTGCTTGGCTGGAGCACGATGCCCGTGGCGGGTTACCTGCTGGGTCTGGCGATCAGCCAAGGCCTGCTGCTCTTCGCCTCGTTGCAGCTGCTGGCCCGCTCCGCCGCCCGCCTGGCCCCCCCCACCCGCCGCTGGCTGGCCCTCGCCCTGGTCGGCGCCGGCTCGGCGTTGGCTCTTGCCCCCCTGCTGGCCTGAGCGATGCGCGAATCCTCAGCCACGGCGGCGCTGTCCGCCGCTGAACCGTCGCTGCGCCTGCCGGTGACGGTGGTGACCGGCTTCCTCGGCGCCGGCAAGACCACCCTGCTGCGCCGCCTGCTGCTCGACGGCCAGCGACGCCTGGCGGTGCTCGTGAATGAATTCGGCGAGGTGGGCATCGATGGCGACCTGATCGCCAGCTGCGGCTTCTGCCCGGAGGAGGAGCTCTCCGGCCGGCTGGTGGAGCTGGCCAACGGCTGCCTCTGCTGCACCGTGCAGGATGAATTTCTGCCGACGATGGAGAAGCTGCTAGAGCGCTCCGACCGCCTGGACGGGATCGTGGTGGAAACCAGTGGGCTGGCCCTGCCCGAACCCCTGGTGGCGGCCTTCGGCTGGCCCGCCATCCGCACCCGCACCCGCGTGAACGCGGTGGTGACGGTGGTGGATGGCGAGGCGCTCGCCGCCGGCCATGTGGTCGGGGATCCGGAAGCGGTGGAGGCCCAGCGGCGCGCCGATCCCAGCCTCGAGCACCTCACCGCCCTTGAGGAACTGTTCGAGGAGCAGCTGGAGGCGGCCGATCTGGTGCTGATCAGCCGCGCCGACAGGCTCGATGCCGCCGCCCTGGAGAGGGTGGCGGAGGCGTTGCGACCGCGGCTGCGGCCCGGCACCGCGCTCCTGCCAATGGCCCGGGGCGAACTCGACCCCCGCGTCATCTTCGATGGCGAGTTCGCCGGCCCGAATCACTCCGGGGCCGACCACGATCACCACGAGCACAGCCACGTGGCGATGGCCTCCCTGCTGGTTCGCCGATCAGGGCGCTGGCAGCGCAGCGCCCTTGAGGAGCGCCTGCGCCATCTTCTGGCCGAGGAACCGGTGATCCGTCTGAAGGGTCGCCTTCGCCAGGCCGATCGGCCCCTCACCCTCCAGATTCAGGCGGTGGGGCCACGTCTGGAGAGTTGGTACGAAGGGCCCGGCGGTGGCGCTGATGGCGTGGAGGAGCTGGAACTGGTGGTGCTCGGCGCCGCCGGCGACCGGGAGCGCTTGGAGCGGGCTTTCGCGACCCTCTGACTCTCCCTTCAGTCGAGGGGGATCTCTCCCCGGGCGCAGGTGCCATCCCAGCAGAGGCTGCGGTCCTCCAGCCAACGGCTGGTAACGGGCCGTGCCTGCCCCCCTTCCCCCATGGTCACGGTGCCGCTGCCGTCGTGGCGGAACTCGATGCGCCGATCGCCCACCAGCAGAAACCAATGGGCCCCCACCGTCTCCACCCGCATGCGGCACTGCTGCCAGGGCCCACTGCCGAGGCGGCACTCCAGCGGGATTTCGGCGCCCTCGGGTCCGCCCGCGACCGCCCGCTCCACCATCCCGCCCCCCAGGGTCAGCACCAGCAGAAGGGGCAGCAGCAGGGGGCCGCTGGCGCGAAAGCGAGCCGATGGGGCCACGGCCTGGGGGGCGCGGGGGGCTGCTTCCACCCTGAGGCGCCTGGGCGGGCGCCGCCGGGCGAGCTGCCAAGATTTAACAAATGCCCCGCAGCCGGTGCCCCTCTTCCATGCCCGCGTCCAGGTCTCCCTGCGCCCCTCGGTTCTCGATCCGGCTGGCGAAGCCACCCGCGCGGCCGCCGGCAGGCTGGGGGTGGAGGGCGTGCGGCGCCTGCGGATCGGCAAGGCGATCGAGGTGGACCTGGAGGCGGCCGATGCCGAAACCGCCCGCGCCCAGCTCGCCCTGCTCAGCGACCGCCTGCTCGCCAATCCGGTGATCGAGGATTGGACGCTGGACCTGCGCGAAGCGATCTGAGGACGACGATGACGATCGGCATCGTGGTGTTTCCCGGCTCCAACTGCGACCGGGATGTGCAATGGGCTCTTGAGGGCTGCCTAGGCCGCCCCACCCGCTTTCTCTGGCATGAGGAGAGGGATCTGGGGGCCATCGAGGCGGTGGTCCTGCCGGGTGGTTTCAGCTATGGCGATTATCTGCGCTGCGGCGCCATCGCCCGCTTCGCCCCGCTGCTGGAGGAGGTGCGCCGCTTCGCCGAAGCCGGTGGACCGGTGCTCGGCATCTGCAACGGCTTCCAGGTGCTCACCGAGATGGGTCTGCTGCCGGGGGCGCTCACCCGCAACCGCAACCTGCACTTCCTCTGTGAGCCGGTGCAGCTGGAGGTGCGGCCGGGTTCATGCCGCTGGCTGGGGGGCTACGGCGAGGGGGAGCGCATCCAGCTTCCCATCGCCCATGGAGAGGGTCGCTACCAGGTGGAGAGCGAGGAGCTGCGCCGGCTGGAGGGGGAGGGTCAGGTGGTGCTTCGCTACAGCCAGAACCCCAACGGCTCGGTGGGGGATGTGGCCGGCCTCACCAATGGGGCCGGCAACGTTCTTGGGCTGATGCCCCATCCTGAGCGGGCCTGCGATCCGCTCACCGGTGGCGAGGACGGCCGACGCCTGCTGGCCGCCGTGCTGGGCTGAGCGGCGGCTGGCCTGGCAGGCGCGAGCCCCGATAATCCACGATCAGACAAATCCGCACCGAACAAAAAGGGGGCTTTGAGGCCCCCTCCATCGCTATGGGACGCCGTGATGGGCGCGGTTGCTGGGAAGAGACTCAGTTCACCGCCGCGAAGAACTCCTTGCTCTTCACCGGATCGGGATTCATGGTCTTTTCGCCTGGCTGCCAGTTGGCGGGGCACACCTCATCGGGGTGGGACTGCACGTACTGGAAGGCCTGCAGCACCCGCAGGGTTTCATCCACGCTGCGGCCAACGGGCAGGTTGTTGATCGTGCTGTGCATGATCACGCCATCGGGATCGATGATGAACAGGCCGCGCAGGGCCACGCCGGCCTCCTCATCAAGCACCTCATAGGCGCGGGCGATCTCCTTCTTCAGATCGGCGATCAGGGGATAGGCGATGTCACCGAGGCCGCCGCTCTTGCGATCGGTCTGGACCCAGGCCAGGTGGCTGAACTGGCTGTCGACCGAAACCCCCAGAACCTCGGTGTTGCGGCTGGTGAAATCGGCGTAGCGATCGCTGAAGGCGGTGATTTCCGTCGGGCAGACGAAGGTGAAATCGAGGGGATAGAAGAACAGCACCACGTACTTGCCGCGGTACTGGGAGAGGGTCACCTCCTGGAACTCCTGATCCACCACCGCGGTGGCCTTGAAATCGGGAGCCGGCAGTCCGACGAGCCTGGTCATGGTCGAAAGAGGGGGAGGAGAAAAGAGACAGGTTGCTGCGCTGGGCCCGACCAGGTCGAAACACGAGGCGGGAACATCAAGGCGAAGTCGTACCGACTTCCAGTTGCAACCTTTTCAACCTATCACGGATCCAGCGCTCCCGGGGGTTCGTCGGCGCCATAGGCTGTAGATGAATCGTCCGCGTGTGCTTCCCTCCATGACCTGGGACCCGTCCGTGCTGCGCAAATACAACAGCACGGGCCATTTCCGACTGCTGAACCAGGTGCGCTCCGAACTCAAGGCCAACCCGCTGGTGCGTCCCAAGGAGGGCGAATCGGTGGCTGTGGCCAATCGCAGCCGCACCCTCACCCGGGCCTTGGAGAACCGTCCCCAGGGGATGAGCCTCCTGCGGGCGCGGCGCAGTGCCGCCGCCTATCCGGCGGTCACCGTGGTTTCGGCCCAGCCCGCCACCCCTGATGGGACCTCGCCCCAACCCTATGGCTCCGGCACCGGAGCGGACAGCTTCCGCGCCCGCCTCAACCAGGTGGACATGCGCTGAACAGGAAGGTACCGGTGCTGGGCTGGGGGAAGCCGTTTGCGCGGCATGGACATGGCTCGGGGGAGACTTGAACTCCCGACCTTGGGGTTATGAATCCCACGCTCTAACCAGCTGAGCTACCGAGCCGTGATCTGCAAACTCTACGCCAGCGGGTCAGGCCCGTGGCGGCAGGAACTGCAGGGGATTGGCGGCACCGCTGCCCGCCGGGTGGATCTCAAAGTGCAGGTGTGGGCCGGTGCTGCGGCCCGTGCTGCCCATTTCACTGATCGCCTGTCCCTGGGTCACTTGGTCTCCCTCGCGTACGAGGATGCGGCTGTTGTGGCCGTAAACCGTGGTGCTGCCATCCTCGTGGCTGATCCTCACTAGATAGCCGTAGCCACCGTCGTCCCAGCCGGCGTAGCTCACCCGGCCAGCCGCTGCCGCCACGATTGGGGTGCCGACGTTGTTGGCGATGTCGATGCCCTTGTGCATGCGGCCCCAGCGCCAGCCGTAGCCTGAAGTGAATACCCCTTGGGCGGGCCAGACCCATGCGGAACTGCCGGGATCGAAGTTGCCCGGACGCTCCTGACCGAAGCGGGGCAGTTCCGGCCAACTGAGGCCGCCACTCCCGACAGGCTTGAGAGCCAGGAGCATGCGTCCTCCCTCGGGGGAGGACTGGGCCACCCGCACTTGGCTGCCCACCACCAAGCTGGCAGTTTCCAGACCTGGATTGAGGCGCAACAATTCCGCCAGGGTGATGCCGTAGCGCTGGGCAATCTTGAGCAGAGTGTCGCCGAAGCGCACCACCGTGTTAGCGGGCCCGCTGCTGGTCAGCACTGGGGGTGGCGCCTGGAGGGGAAGGGAACGGCGCAGGGCACGGGTATCCAGGGAGGCGACCCTGACGGCCTGGCTCACCTTGCGGGTCGGCAGGGCTAACCAGTCGCCTGATTGGTAGCGGTGATCCTCGTCGGTGTCGTTCAGGGAGGCGAGCTGGCTTTCGTCAACGCCAAGGCTCTGGGCGAGTTCCTCATTGCTGATTCCTCGCACCACCTGCACCCAAACGCGATCACTGCGCTGGGGGAGGGAGGCGAGAAGCACTTCGGTGGAGGCGGAACCCCCCAGGTCCTCGGTGGCGATGCCCACCAGGGGGAGGCACATGGATGTGCCAACCAGGGAAGTCAGGATCCAACGGGAAGGCTTCATGCAAATTCACCCAAGGAACAAGAACCCTGTGGAGAAGCCGACATCCACGGGTCCGGCAGAGAGTAGCGGGCGGAACAGGGAACGGCAAGGTTGAAGGTGCCATCACGGTCTTCGTCCTCGCGTCACTCCCGAGGCCCCCAGGGGCGGGTCATCGGCTTGTCAGGGTTTCCTGACGCAGGGCTTCGAACACGGCCACCCCCACGGCCACAGAAAGGTTGAGGCTGCGCACGCCACCGCCCTGCCGCTGGCGATCCACGGGCATCGGGATCGTCAGTCGCTCGTCGCAGCGCTCCAGCACCGCCTCGGGCAGCCCGTCGCTCTCCCGCCCGAAGAGCAGCCAGTCCTCCGGGGCGAATCCATGGCCGGTGTAAGAGCGCTGCGCCTGACTGCTGAAGGCCAACAGCCGGCCGCCGCGGGCAAGGCGCGCGGCCAGGAAGGCCTCGAAATCAGCGTGGCGGTGCAGATCCACCCAGGGCCAGTAGTCGAGGCCCGCACGGCGCAGCTGTCGATCGTCGATCGTGAAGCCCAGGGGCTCAATCAAGTGCAGCTCCGAACCGGTGGCAGCGCAGGTGCGGGCCACGTTCCCGGTGTTGGGTGGAATCTGGGGCTGGAACAAAACGACCCGCGCCATCGCTCAGTCCGGCGCCACCGCGACGCCGAGCACCCGCAGATCGAGGGCGCGGCCCTGGAGCACGAGCCAGCAGGCCCCGGCCGCGTCCGCCAGGCGGCGCTGCAGGGGGGCCAGGCGGCTGCGAAAGCGTCCGCCCGCGGCGGTGGCTGGCACCAAGCCCCAGCCCACCTCCTCGCAAACGAGCAGCAGCGGCGCCGGCGAGGCGTGGACGGCGGCGAGCAGGGCCTCGCAGTGCTCGCACCAACGATCCTCCTCCAGCTCCAGGTGCGCGGCCACCCAGGTGCCAAGGGAATCCACGAGGCCGATGTCGCCGGTTACCAGCTCGGCGAGGGCCTCGCTCAGCTCCCCCTGCACCTCACGGCAGCACCAGCTCGGTGGCCGCCGGTCGCGATGGCGCCGCAACCGCTCCTGCCAATCCGCGTCGTCCTCGAGCAGCGGGCCGGTGGCGAGATACACCACCCGCAGGCCGCTCTCCGCCGCCAGTTGCTCCGCCCAACGGCTCTTGCCACCGCCGGCGGGGCCGCTGATCAGGCTGAGGCCGGGAGCCTGGGCCTGGCCGTGCTCAGCCACCACCGTTCATGTTATGCAGGGTGGCCACGGAGGAGGGGGAGACACGGTTGAGATAACGGAAAATCCAATATTTGAAGATGGTGGCCAACACCACCGGGAAGGTGGCGATGAACAGCATGATGAAATTCTCGCGAGCCGGAAGGCCGAAGTGATGGGCGATGCCATCGAGCAACACGGTCCAGCCTTCCGGTGAGTGGAAGCCCACAAAGATGTCCGTGAAGAGAATGATCGCGAAGGCCTTGGCGCTGTCGCTCAGGCCGTAGATCATCTCGTCGATGAAGCCCCGCAACACCTGCAGGTCCCGCTGGCCGAAGACGCACACCAGGGTAAAACCGAGCAGGCCAAAAAGGTCGGCGAGCACATTCTTGATCGCCTGCGTGCTCTCCTGATCGGCCTCCTCCTTGAGCTCCTTGGCGCGCTCCGCCAGCCGATCCTGCATCTCGGCGCGGCTGGGCACTGCTTCACCGCGGATCAGGGCCTCGAATTCGATTTCATCCTGGAAGACACGCAACTTGCGCACCGCCACCTCCTCCAGCTGGGGCCGTGGGTAGCTCAGCAGCGGATTGCCCTGGGAGAAGTGATCGACCAGGGGAGACACCACCTGGGCCCGCATGAAGTGCTGGGTGAGAATCGGCACCAGGATCAGCAGCAGCAGGATGCGCAGCGAGACCAGGGTGGAATCGCGGCGACGTCGGAAGCCTGCCACCACGCTTACCTCCGCCTCAGGGTCGAGCTGGCGCCGCACCTGATCCACCATGCCGATCAGGCTGCGGGGCAGCACCTCGGGGGAGCGGCTGATCGTGGGCAAGGGCTTGCGGTTGGGGTCGTAACGGCTGACCACCGATTCGATCAGCTGCAGCTGGCGCAGCTCCTGCCCGCCCAGCTCCTGCCGGTAAGCCTCGATGCTCTCCAGCGACTGGCGGCAAACCTGTAGGGCAGCGCGGAAGCGGCGCAGCATCTGGGCTTGGGTACCCTTCGGGATGCGCAGCTCCAGTTCTGGCCGCACCGGGCGGTCGTTGTAATACTCCATCTCGAGGCTCTGGATGAGCAGTGCAGCCTCGTAGCCGCGCTCGAGCTGGTTGCTGAGATCGAGAGATTGGGCACGCCCGAAGGTGCCCATCCAGTCCGTCAGGCCCATCGGCGGTGTGGTGTGGGGATCAGCGGGAGAAGACCCACCAGGTGAGCATCGGCACGAGGGTGCCGACCACGAGCAGCACCACAACCCAGGTGAAGGCGTTGCTGCTTGCGGTTTCCTCCCGGGTGGGAATGTTGGTGGTGACCAAGCTTGCTTCGGCCACCGCCGGTTCGCCAGGGTCCTCGCCGCCGCGTAGCACGGTGCCCAGCCGCTCCAGGGCATCCAGGCTGGCCTGGCGGTAGCGATCCCCCTCCCGCAGGGGCTGGGCCATGGTGGTGCGGGCGGTGCTACGCAACAAATCCGGGGGCAACTGGCGCTCCAGAGCGGGGGAGGCGGCGATCGCGGCACTCTTGGTCTGCCCGTCGATCAGGATCAGGAGGCGCGAGTCGCCGCCGGGCGCCACCGACCAGCGCTCGAGCAGCTGACGGGAAAGATCCGGCAGGGTGAGGCCGTAATCGAGGCGGCCCACGGTCACCAGCCGGGCATCGACACGCTCCTCGTTGAACCGCTCCAGCTGGCGATCGATCTCGGTGCGCGAGGCGATGCTGAGCACGTCGGCGTCGTCGAGCACCCGGCTGGCAGGAGGCTGGGCCGGCAGGTCGTTGAGGGAGAGGGCCAGGCCGGGTGCCAGGGGCGCGAGCAGCAGCAGCAGGGCCAAGAGCGGCGCCAGCAGGGGGATCGGCAGGCGAGCAACCCTCGTGCTGCCGCTGGTCTGGAACGAAAGAAGGGAAGTCGGCACGCGAAACATCGACATCGGCCTGACTCCAGTGTGGCGTCAGCTGGCCAGGCTGTCTCGGTTCAGGACCGCAATCACATCGAGAATCTGTTCGGCCCGTCCTGCTGGCAGGGCCATCAGGCTGGCCATTTCCCGAAGCAGATCCCCCTCCTCATCGGCCACGACCCGGTCGCAGTGCACCAGCTGGGCGGCCATCGCCAGGGCCGTCTCCTGCTGGCTGGGGGAGAGGACCGGGATGGCCCGGCCGATCAGGGTTCGCCAGCCATCGCTGCGCAACTGATCGAGCAGCCCATCGAACAGCCGGCCCATGCTCTCCTCGCTGCGGGCCGAGAAGGGATGACGTCCCTCCAGCTGG
>JBILEP010000271.1:0-3424 GCA_044352045.1 Cyanobium sp.
CTTGTCTTTCTAGCAGCGGTGCGGTGGCTGGAGGAGACACTGATGGGAGAGTTAAAATAACTTCGGGATTCAAAACTTCTCCGTTTTCCGTTTTTGTTTCTGTTTTGAGAGGCTCCGCCACGATGTTCGCGCCCAGCACCACACGGGCCACGCCCGTGTGGTGCTGGGCGCGCTGGGCATCACCGGGATTTGGAGCTGAAACGCCTGGACGGCTGCACAGCAAAAAGCCCCGCAAAGCGGGGCTTGAAGCGGCTCGGAAATCCGCCCTTGGGGACGGGGGAATCCCGATCAGGTGAAGCTGCAGGTGAGCGTGCCGCTGGTGTCGATGGAAACGACGGCCGTGGTGTTTGTGTTTTTGGACGTAGCTGAGAGGCAACGAACGCCATCAGCTTTGGCGTTGCCCCAGGTGGCCGTGGCTGTGCCGGTGGAGCCCTGACCGGTGCAGCCCGCGATGGTGACGTTACCGTCGCTGGCGTTAGCTGGGGTGCTGGAAGGCACCGAGCCGATGCCGGTGACGGTGCGGACGGCGCACTCCTTGCCGAGGCCGACGGCCTCACCAATGCGGGAGCCGATCAGGGCGGCGCTGCGGGCCTGCAGATAATTGGGGAGCGCCACGGCGGAGAGGATGCCGACGATCGCCACAACGATCATCAGCTCCACCAGGGTGAAGCCGCGGGCCTGGCTGTCAAGGGACTGGCGACGCTGCAGCAGAGCGATCACCAGGCGGTTGCGGAAGGCGGCGGAGGAGCCGCGCTGAATGGGACGAAAGTGAGAGTTTGACACGAGGTTCCTTGGAACTTCCTAAGTTTTAGCAGAGCCCCCTCCCCTGTGTTCCCCCGTCAGTGAAGAAATCCTTAAGAAACCTTGATCTGTGCGCGGCGGTGCAGAGCCGGGTGTCCCTGAGGGCTTGGCTGCAGGCCAGCACGGTTCTGGCCCTGCTGGCTGGCTACGCCCTGTTCGTGGCCTCGAGCCTGCTGCTCGATCGGATCGACCGCCATCAGGCTCACCAGGAGCTTCAGTCCCAGCTGGCGGCTGAGCTGCTGCGCCGGGCTCCCCGGCCGGAACGCTTCCGGGAGGTGGTCGATGGGCTGCTCCTGCCGGGTCTGCAGCTGGACCTGGTGCCGCCCAGGCCTGAGCAGACCCCCCGGGTGATGCATCAGGGCGAGCGCACCCTGCTGGAGAGCTCCACCGTGATGCACTTCGCCGATGGCCGCCAGCAGTCCTTGCGGCTCCGCCAGGACGTGAGCGCGGCGATCCGGCGCCAGAACCTCTCGTTGAACGTGCTCGCCCTCGCCGCCGCCGGCGCGGCCCTGGTCACGGCGCTGTTGCTCCGCCCCGTGCTCAACCGACGGCTCGTGCATCCCTTGGAGGCCCTTTGCAGCCAGCTGTCGTCGTACCAATTGCCGCCGGCCCAGCCCGTGCCGCTGGATGTGGCCGCCCAGCCGGCGGAACTTCAGCCGATCGCCGCCTGCTTCAACGCCATGCGCGATCGCCTGGCCGCCTCATGGGAGCGACAGCGCTCCTTCGTGGACGGAGTGGCCCATGAGCTGCGCACGCCGATCACCCTGATCTCGGGTCATGCCCAGAGCCTGCAGCGCTCCCCCGCCGCCGCCGCCCTCGGCCCCTCCCTGGTGCTGATCAGCGCCGAGGCCCGGCGCATGGGCGCCCTGGTGAGCGACATGTTGGATCTGGCCCGCAAGGACGCCGGTCGGCTGGAGCTGCATCGCCTGCCGGTCGACCTGGAGGATGTGCTGCTGGAGTCGTATGAGCGGCTGGCCCCCGGCAGCCAGGGGCGCCTGCGGATCGAGCCCCCTCCCCAGGATGGGCTTCTGCCCTTGGCCGCTGGCGATCAAGCCCGCCTGGAGCAGTGCCTGGCGGCCCTGGTCGACAACGCTCTCCGCTACGCCCCCGCGGGCCCGATCACCCTCTCAGGGGAACTGGCTGACGGTGAGGTGGTTCTGCATGTGCGCGACCACGGTCCAGGCGTGGCGGAGGCGGAGCGGGATGCGATCTTCGAGCGCTTCGTACGGGGGACGGCCGCGGTTGATACGCGCGGCAGCGGCATCGGCCTGTCGGTGGCCCAGCTGCTGATGCAGGCCATGGGGGGGCGGCTCACGGTGGGGGAAACGGAGGGCGGAGGCGCCGACTTCCGCATCCATCTGCCGATCTGGCAACCTCTGGCTAGCGGGCAGGGCCCTCCTTGATCATGAAGCCCACGCCGCGCACCGTTTGGATCAAGGTGGGCTTGCCAGGGGGTTCGAGCTTCTTGCGCAAGTAGCGCACGTACACGTCCAGGAGGTTGTCGTCCCCCACCCAGCTCGAGCCCCAGAGGGAATCGAGGATGCTGCGCCGCTCCTGCACCTGGCTGGGATGACGCATCAGATGCAGCAGCAGGTCGAATTCCCGGGCGGTCAGATGGATCGGCTCGTCTCCCCGGCTCACTTCGCGGCTGGCGGGGTTCACTGCCAGATCGGCGATCCGCAGCCAGCCGTCCTCCGGCTCATCCAGCCCGGTGCGCCGCAGGCGGGCGCGCACCCGGGCCAGCAGTTCCTCGATCGAGAAGGGTTTGGTGAGGTAGTCGTCGGCTCCGGAGTCGAGCGCCTCCACCCGTTCGCGCACCTCGTCGCGGGCGGTGAGCATCAGCACCGGAGTGATGATGCCCCCCTGACGCATGCGCCGGCACACCTCCACACCGCTGAAGTCAGGCAGGGTCCAGTCGAGCAGCACGAGATCCCAGGTCTGGGAGCGGATCTGCCCCAGCGCCTGCTGACCTGTCGCCGCCTCTTCGCAGCGATACCCCTCGACGCTGAGCTCGGTGGTGAGGAAATTGCGCAGTTCTGGATCGTCATCGACGATCAGCAGTCGCGGGGTGGTCATCGGCCGGAGCGGGCCTGGCTGGGCCTCAAAGGTTCTTTGGCGGAGGTTAGTTCCCTGCCCGCAGGCCTCGAGCCTTCCTTCAGGAAATCCCCCGCTCCCCCGCGCTGTCGCCGCAAGCGCTTGCAGTTGAATAAGCGCCTCCGTGTGTTTGTCTGTGCCGCCGCTCGGGCCACCCCGCACCCTCTCGGCCCGGATGGCCTGGTGGGGCGTGCTGATCGTGCTCCTTTATGCGCTGATGGCCCTGCTGACCCCGCTCCTGATCCACGCGGGCCTGCTGGGCGATCCGAACGCCGGCCTGGACAGCCCCATCTATGCGCCCCCCTCCTGGACCCACTGGTGCGGCACCGATCGGCTCGGCCGCGATGTCTGCGTTCGCACCCTGGCGGGGAGCGGGGTGGCGCTACAGGTGGTGGTGATCGCCCTGGTGCTGGCCCTGCTGATCGGCGTGCCCCTCGGCATGGTGAGCGGCTACCTGGGGGGTGGCGTCGACCGCGTTCTGGTGCTGCTGATGGACACTTTGTACACGCTGCCAGTGCTGCTGCTCTCG
>JBILEP010000272.1:0-3407 GCA_044352045.1 Cyanobium sp.
CCGCAACGCCTCCACCACCTACGACGGCTCCAATCCCTTCTCTGCTGGCTTCCTCACCCTACGCCAGAACGGTGCCGATACGCTCCTCTCCTTTGATCCCGATGGCAGCGCTGGTACCACCGGCTCCACCGTTGTTGCCATCCTCCGCAACACAACGGCCACATCTTTCATCGCGGATAACTTTAATCCTAATTTCCCGGTGAATGTGAGTGTTGAACTTCCTAGCATCGCCCTGGCCCTCTCGCCAGCCTCAGTCACAGAGGATGGTACCGCCAATCTGATCTACACCTTCTCTAGATCCGGCCCCACCACCAGCGCCCTCACGGTCAATTACACCGTCGCTGGCACCGCGGCCTTGGGCACGGATTACACCGGCATCGCCGCCACTCCTGCCACCAAGACGGTCACCTTTGCGGCAGGTTCGGCGAACGCCATCGTCACGGTTGATCCAACGGCCGACACCGAGATCGAACCCGATGAAACCGTCGCCCTCACCCTCGCGGCCGGTACCGGCTACACCATCGGCACCACTTCCGTCATCACGGGTACCATCAGAAATGATGATGCTTACCCGGATCTGCAGCTTGTTTCTGCTGCTGCTCCCCGTGTGGTTGCTGGCGGCTCCCCGTTCCGTGTTTCCTGGACCGTGTTCAATGCAGGTGCCGGACCTGCAAGTGGGCAATGGACTGACGCCCTCTATTTATCTGACGATGCGGTTTATAATGATGCGGATGTTGCGCTTGCTTTGAATCCTGTTTCTCGGCAGGCTCCATTGGCTTCCGGTGCCAGCTATCTCACGCGTGATGTTTCCGTTAACGGTCCTGCCGCAGGGGCTTTGGGCAAAAAGTTCCTCCTATTTCGTGCTAATGCTGCTGGCGAACAAATGGAAGTTGGAAATGCTGCCAACTACCTTGCTTTGCCCATTACCATCACCGCCGATCCTCCCGTCATCGTATCGGTTATCGATCAGCAAACTCTGAACGACTCGCGGCAAGCATTTGCTGCTACGACATCTTTGGAGCAGGTTGCTGATGAGCCCTATCTTGTTGCGCAGGCGGTGGATGCCTCCAGTATTGACTTGGGCGGCAGGGAATCCTTCGTTAATAACACGGTCGAAGTCCGGGCGGAGGCCATCAGCCGTGGTGCCCAATCGGAGGCCATTGGCCTGAACAACAGCAACCTCTGGCTTCGCCCCGGCGATGATGAGCTCACCATCGATGCACTGATTTCAGGTGCAGGACCGGGCCGCTCCGTGGCCGTACTCAACAGTTTCCTCAGCGGCAACCGGGGCGACGACATCATCACCCTGAATGGTGGCTACTGGGGTGATCGTGCGGTGGTGTTTGGTGGTGATGGCAACGACCGCATCATCGCCAACGGCATCGGACTGGATTCCTTCATTCAGGCCGGCAGCGGCGATGATTTCGTGAGTGTGGGCCGGCTTGAAGCCACGCCCGGTGCCCAGCCGTTGTCCCGCCGCACTGGCGGCACCTTTACCCCCTGCTGCATCCGCGGCGGCGCTGGCTTTGATGTTCTGCAGTTGCGCGACACCACCCAGGCGCAGTTCCAGGCCGAGGCCTCGCCGTTGACTGGAGCCGAGAGCGGCTGGCTGTTCCGCGGTTGGCAGATCAGCGGCTTCGAAACCCTCCAGTTCGCCTGATCGGGCGCTGGCGGACCTGTCCTAAGGCCCATCCGGCGGCCTGGGCAGGGGCTTGTCCACCAGATCCTCCGGGCTGAGGGGCAACCCGAGCAGCTGCTTCTCGGCCCGCCGCACCGCCGTGGGATGGCTCAGCAGGTGCTCCCGCTCCAGCAGTGGCAGGGCCTCGGGGCGCACCTCGGCCGCGTTGCGGGGCGGCTCGCGCCACACGAACCAGCGCTTCGGCGCCCGCCTGCGGCAGAGGGCCTCCACCTCCCGGCGCAGGGCCTGGCGCACCCGGCCGCGCCGCAGGGCCGCGAAGAACTCCGCCGCCGCCACCCTTCCGGTGCTGGTGGGGTTCGGCCCATCGCCATCCCGCAGGCGGGCCGCTTCCGGATGCCAACGGGGCGCGCAGTCGCCGGGTGCCGTGGTGTCGGTGTCGAGGTAGAGGTGCAGCCCTTCGCCGCCGGGGCGGCTCACCACCGCCAGGCCGTCGTGGGGCTCATGGCGGGGCAGGGGGAACACGCGGCCGCTGGCGCGATCGCTGGCGGGCACGCAGCCGCTGCTGAGCAGCAGGAGGGCCGCCGCGGCGATTGGCAGCCGGCGGCGGGGCTGGCGCAGCGGTGGGGGGAGCCGAGGCGGCAACGGTGGCGCGGGTCGGGGGCCGGTGCGGCCGAATCCTGGCCATGATCGCCCTCGATTCAACACAGCGCCCACTCGTCCGTCGCGCCACCGCCGCCATGAGCCTCACCCCCTCCACCATGCTGCCCCTGGGCACCCCCCTGCCCCTCGACGCCATGCTCCAGGGGCTGACCCCGGTGAGCGGTGGGCCTCTGGATCCGCCGGCCCTGGCTGGTCGGCCCGTGCTGGTGCTCTTCCTCTGCCCCCACTGCCCGTTCGTGAAGCACATCGAGCCGGAGATCGGCCGGCTGGCGGCCGACTTCGGCGAGCGGGCGGCGCTGGTGGCGATCTGCGGCAACAGTGTGGCCACCCATCCGCAGGACGGACCGGAGGGGATGGCGGCGCAGGCCCGTGCCCAGGGCTGGAGCTTCCCCTACCTCCAGGACGCGGAGCAAGCCGTGGCCCTTGCCTTCCGCGCCGCCTGCACCCCCGACCTCTTCCTCTTCGACGCCGGCCACCGCCTCGCCTACCGGGGCCAGCTCGATGGCAGCCGTCCGGGTAACGCCGTGCCCCTCGACGGTCGCGACCTGCGCGCCGCCCTGGAGGCTCTGCTCGCCGGTCAGCCGGCGCCGCAGGAGCAGATCCCCTCGATCGGCTGCAACATCAAATGGCACCCCGGCCGGGAGCCGGACTGGGCTGGCGCTGTGCGTGGATCCTGACGACGGGCGTAAGGTTGCCCGATGAACGTGCCCCCTTTCAGCCTCAGCGACCAGCTGCGGCAGCTCGGTGACAGCCTGGATTCCGCCGTTCTGGCGGTGCTGCGCAGCGGTCAATACATCGGTGGCGGCGGCATCGCCGCCTTCGAGCAGGCCTTCGCCGCCGCCTCTGGCGTGCCCCACGCGGTGGGCTGCAACAGCGGCACCGATGCCCTGGTGCTGGCCCTGCGGGGGCTGGGCCTGGGCCCCGGCGACGAGGTGATCACCAGCTCCTTCAGCTTCTTCGCCACCGCCGAGGCGATCAGCGCCGTCGGCGCCACGCCGGTGTTCGTGGATGTGGAGGAGAGCTCCTACCTGATCGATCCCGAGCGGATCGAAGCCGCCATCACCCCCGCCACCCGCGCCCTGCTGCCGGTGCACCTCTTCGGCCGGCC
>JBILEP010000273.1:0-3405 GCA_044352045.1 Cyanobium sp.
GCCGTGGCCGCGCCACCCCAGCGGCCGGCGCCAACCCCCACGGCCGCCCCCGCCCCCGCCAGGGCCGCCGCCGCCCCCGCCAGGGCCGCCGCCCCCGCCGCCCCGCCGCCGGCCCCCAGCCGACCGTCTCCCCCCAAGGCCCCGGCCAGCCCCCCCGCGGCGGCCAAGCCTCCGGCAGCGGCCAAGCCTCCGGCGGCGGCCCCCCAGGCTGTGAAGCCTCCGGCTGTCAAGCCCCCTGCCGCCGCCAGCAGCCCGCCCCCCAGGCCCGCGGCCGCGCCGGCGCCACCGCCCGCCAGCCGGCCCGCCGTTCCCGCCCGACCCCAGGCCGCGCCGCCGCCGCGCCCGGCGGCGGCCCCCACCGCCAATCAGCCCGGCCCCCGGCCCGCCCCCCGGCCCGCCGCACCGCCGCAGATCATCGGCAAACCCGCCGCGGCACCGAGCCGGCCGGCGCCGCCAGCCCGCACCCCGGCCCCCCAGCGCCCCGGCCCCCCGAGCCGGCCCGGCGGGGCGCCGGCCCCCGCCCGACCCGGCGCCCCCGGCGCTCGGCCCCAGATGGTGGGCCGCCCGCAACCCGCGGGCGCCGGCACCGGCCGGCCCGCGCCTCCTGGCGCCAGACCCCAGCGTCCCGGCGCCCCCCAGGGCGCCCGTCCCGCCTCACCGGCGCGGCCGGGTGCGGTCCCAGGCACCGGCCGGCCTGGCACGCCCCCGCTCGAGCTGGTGGGCAAGCCAATCCGCCGCGACACCGCCGGCCCCGGCACCCCCTCGGCAGGGCGGCCCGCCGCTCCGGGCCGTCCGGGCCTGCCGCCCGGCATGCGCAAGCCGATGGCGCCCGGCGAGCTGATGGAGCTCCAGAAGCCCACCGGACGCCCCACCGCACCGCCGCCGCGGCGGGTGGGCGAGGCGGCCGCGGCGCCCACGGAGGAAGGGGGAAGCACCGTTCCCGAACTGGTGCGCCCCACCGCCGGGCCCAGCGCGCCGCGTCGCCCCGGCTTCCGGCCGGCCCACCCCACCCCCGGCGCGCCGGCCAAGGCCCGGCGTCCCGACTGGGACGACAGCGCCAAGCTGGAGGCGCTGCGCAGCCGCACGCCGCAGAAGCAGCGGCAGAAGGTGCACATCATCGGCGAAAACGATGATGCGCTCACGGCTGAAACCAGCGGCTACGCCGGTGAGCAGGAAGCGATCGTGCTCCAGGCCAGCCTGGCCCGCCCCGCCAAGCCGAAGGGCGGCGCCGGCGCCCCCAGCAAGCCCACCGTCGCCGTCCGCAAGCGCAAAAAGGAAACCACCCGCCAGCGCCAGCGCCGTCGCGCCATGGAGCTGCGGGCCGCCCGCGAACTGAAGGCCCAGCGGCCGGAGATGTTGGTGGTGCCCGAGGGCAACCTCACGGTGCAGGAGCTCGCCGACCGGCTTGGCGTGGAGAGCTCCGAGATCATCAAGAGCCTGTTCTTCAAGGGCATCATCGCCACCGTCACCCAGACCCTCGACCTGCCCACGATCGAGACGGTCTCCGACGAGTTCGGTGTGCCGGTGCTGGAGGACGACGTCCAGGCGGCGGCCGCCAAGACGGTGGAGATGATCGAGGCGAGCGATCTGGCCCACCTGATCCGACGCCCCCCGGTGGTGACGGTGATGGGCCACGTCGACCACGGCAAGACGAGCCTGCTCGACGCGATCCGCAAGACGCGGGTGGCAGCCGGCGAAGCCGGGGGCATCACCCAGCACATCGGCGCTTACCAGGTGGAGGTGCCCCACGGGGGCGCCAAGGCGGCGATCACCTTCCTCGACACGCCGGGCCACGAGGCGTTCACCGCCATGCGGGCGCGCGGCACCAAGGTGACCGACGTGGCCGTGCTGGTGGTGGCCGCCGATGATGGCGTGCGCCCCCAGACCCTGGAGGCAATCAGCCACGCCCGGGCGGCCGAGGTGCCGATCGTGGTGGCGGAGGACTGGGGCGGCAACACGGTGATGGTGCCGGTGAGCGCCATCAAGGGCGAGAACATCGACCAGCTCCTGGAGATGATCCTGCTGGTCTCCGATGTGGAGGACCTGCAGGCCAACCCCGACCGGATGGCCCGCGGCACGGTGATCGAGGCCCACCTCGACAAGGCCAAGGGTCCGGTGGCCACCCTGCTGATCCAGAACGGCACCCTGCGCACCGGCGATGTGCTGGCGGCGGGCCCCGTGCTCGGCAAGGTGCGGGCCATGGTGGATGACGCCGGCAAGCGGGTGAAGACCGCCGGCCCGTCGGCGGCGGTGGAGGCCCTGGGCTTCAGCGAGGTGCCCACCGCGGGCGACGAGTTCGAGGTGTACGCCGACGAGCGTGCAGCCCGGGCTGTGGTGGGCGACCGGGCCAGCGAGGCCCGCGCCAGCCGCCTGGCCCAGCAGATGGCGTCACGGCGGGTGTCCCTCGCCTCGATGTCCGGCCAGGCCAGCGAGGGCGAGCTCAAGGAGCTCAACCTGATCCTCAAGGCCGACGTGCAGGGCAGTGTGGAAGCGATCCTCGGAGCGCTCGAACAGTTGCCGCAGGAGGAGGTGCAGGTGCGGGTGCTGCTCTCGGCACCGGGCGAGATCACCGAAACCGACGTGGATCTGGCGGCGGCCTCCGGCGCGGTGATCGTGGGCTTCAACACCTCGATGGCGCCTGGCGCCAAGCGGGCGGCCGATGCCACCGGCGTCGACGTGCGCGATTACGAGGTGATCTACAAGCTGCTGGAGGACATCCAGATGGCGATGGAGGGCCTGCTGGAGCCGGAGCTGGTGGAGGAACCCCTCGGCGAAGCCGAGGTGCGGGCGGTGTTCAGCATCGGCCGCAACGCCGTCGCGGGCTGCTATGTCACCAATGGCAAGCTGCAGCGCAACGGCAAGGTGCGGGTGCACCGCGGCAAGCAGCTGGTGTACGAGGGCGACCTGGACTCCCTGCGCCGCGCCAAGGACGACGTGAAGGAGGTGGCCACCGGCTTCGAGTGCGGCATCGGTTGCGATCGCTTCAACGCCTGGCAGGAGGGCGATCGGGTGGAGGCCTACAAGCTGGTCACCCAGCGCCGCACCCTCAGCGGCTGATCCCCCTCCCGTCCCCCGCCCGATCCCCGTGAGCCAGACCCGAGCCGCCAGCGAGCCCCTGCTCTTGGTGCAGCTGCTCGGACTGAGCCTGCTGCCGCTGGAGGCTCTGCTCGTGCTGCTGCTCCTGGCGGGCAGCGATCCCGGGCCCCTGCCTGGCCTGGAGCGGCTGCTCGCCTGGGCGATCGGCGTCCTGGCGCCCGCCGTTCTGCTGTGGCGTCGGCCGGCGGATGTCTGGTCGCTGCTGCTGGTGCAAACCCCGGCGAATGGCCGGCGTGAGCTGCAGCGCCGGCTCAGCGCCCTGCAGGCCAGCCCGGTGCTGCGGATCGGCCTGGCCGTGGGCGCCGCCCT
>JBILEP010000274.1:0-3398 GCA_044352045.1 Cyanobium sp.
AGCCGCAGGCGGGGCAGCAGGCCGGCCAGCTTGCGGCCCTCCAGCAGCAGGTCATTGGGCCACTTCAGCCGCACCGGCAGGCCGAGGGCCTCCAGCTCCAGGGCCAGCCCCACCGCCACCGCCAGACCCGGCGCCGCGGCGGCGGCGGCATCGGCGGGCCAGGGCAGGGCGGCGCTGATCCAGGCGCCGCCAGCCGGCGACAGCCAGCGGCGTCCCCGCTGTCCCCGGCCGAAGCGTTGCCGCCGGGCCACCACCGCCAGGGGCGATGCCAAGGCGGACCGTTCGGCCAGGGGGGGGCTGGCCAGCCAGCGCTCCAGCTCGATCTCGCTGCTGGCGCAGACCGGCAGCGCCCGCAGCCGCCAGGCCAGGGGAGGCGCCTCGGGCCGCGCCGGCAGGGCCCGGTGGGCCGCCATCAGGGCGCCGATCACAGGCTGTGCAGCCAGGCGCCGATCCGCCGGGCCCCCTCCTCCAACTCGGCGACGGGATGGACCAGGGCAAGCCGCTGCCAGCCCTCGCCACCGGGACCGAAGCCGTTGCCCGGGGTGAGGCAGACGCCACTGCCCTCCAGCAGGGCGGCGCAAAAGTCCTCCGACCCCAGACCCCGCGCCCGGGCGGCCGGCGGCAGCTCCAGCCAGAGGTAGAGCGCCATCGAAGGCAGGCGCACCGGCCAGCCCTGCCGCTCCAGGGCGGCGGCCATGCGGTCGCGTCGCTCCCGGTAGGTGGCCCGCAACTGGGCGGGCCACTCGGGCGCCCGCTCCAGGGCGGCGATGGCGCCGGCCTGCAGGGCCAGGGACATGTTGAAGTCGACCACCCCCTTGAGCTGGCGCAGGGCCGCGATCAGCCAGGCGGCACCGATGGCGAAGGCGATGCGATAGCCCCCCAGGCACCAGCTCTTGGAGAAGGAGAAGAACTCGATGCCGCACGCGCGCCAGGCGGGGTGGCGCAGCAGGGCCGGCGCCTCGCCGTCGAGGGCCAGATCCACGTAGGGGTTGTCGTGGGCGAGCACCAGGTCGTGGCGCAGGGCCCGGGCCACCGCCTCGTCCAGCCAAGCCTGGCTGCCGGTGGTGGCGGTGGGGTTGTGGGGGAAGCCGATCACCATCAGCTTGAGGGCGTCCCAGGCGCTGGGCTCCAGGGCTTCGAAGTCGGGACGCCAGCCCTCCTCCGCCCGCAGGGGCAGGAGCAGGGGCCGGGCCGAGGCCAGCCGCAGACCGCCCATGTGGGAGGGGTAGTAGGGGTCGAGCAGCAGGGCGGCATCGCCGGGGTTGAGCACTGCCAGGGGCAGGTGGGCCGTTCCCTCCTGGGAGCCGATCAGCAGCAGCACCTCCGTTTCCGGATCCACGGCGGTGCCGAAGCGGCGCTGAGCCCAGGCGGCGGCCGCCTCGCGGAAGGGCAGGGTGGCGCCATGCAGGCAGTAGGAGGCGCTCTCGGGCCGACTCAGGGCCGCGGCGATCGCCTCCAGGCACGGGGGCGGCGGCGGCAGATCCGTGGAGCCGAGGGAGAGATCCAGCAGCGGCGGCGGAAGTGCATGGCCGCCGCTGGAGCCGCCGCCCGCCAGGGTCTCCAGGCGGCGGGCGTAGGCGAGCTTGCGCTGATCGTTGCGGGCGAAGACGCCGCTGCCCAGCTGGGAGACCCGCTCAGAGATGGGCATCCAGGAAGGCCTTCAGCTGGGGCTTGGCGATGGCACCCTCATGGCGAGCCACCACCCCACCGCCACGGAAAAGGATCAGGGTGGGCAAGCCCTGGATGCCGTATTGGTCGCGGGTGAGGGGATTGGCATCCGCCTCCAGCTTGCCCACCACGAGCCGGTCGCCGTACTCGCTGGCGACCCAATCCATCAGGGGCGCCATCAAGCGGCAGGGGCCGCACCATGGGGCCCACACATCCACTAGCACGGGGGAGGAGGTCATTAACACCTCAGCCTCAAAGCTGGTGTCGGAAAGGGTCAGCACTGGGGCGTCGGTGAAGCTGTCGCTGGCCATTTCCTGTTCTCGCGATGTTGAATGGATTGTATGGATCAGGCTGGCAAGACGGCGCCGATCAGAGCTTGTCGATCGAGCGCCTCAGCTCTTCAAGTTCGGCGTCCACCTCCGCCACCTTCACCGGCTCCAGCAGGGGGGCCGGCCCGTTCTCCGCCGGCAGGGCGATCGGCGTGGCCCCCCCCTCCAGCCGCGTCTTGAGGGCCGCGAGTTCGTCGTCCACGTCGTTGCCGCCTTCGAGGGAGGCGAACTGGCTTTCCAGATCGGCGCCCGCCAGCTCGGCCATCGCCTGGCTCTTGGCCTCCATCAGCTGCACCTTCTCCTCCATCTGCTCAAAGGCGGCCATGGAGGTGTTGGTGCCGAGATTGCTGACGGCGCTGTGCAGCTGCTCCTGGGCCTGGGCGGCGCTGGCCCGGGCCTTGAGCATCTCCTTCTTGGTTTTCGCCTCGGCGATCTTGCTCTCCAGCGCCACCAGGCTCTTCTTGAGCGTGTCCACCTGACCGGCCTGGCTGTTGAGCTGGTTGTTCAGCGCCGTGGCGGTGTCGGTATAGGTCTTGCGGCGGGAGAGGGCCTCGCGGGCGAGATCCTCCTCCCCTTTCTTGAGGGCCAGCTCGGCCCGTTCATACCAGGCGCGGGCCTGGCTCTCGGCCTGCTCCGCCTGGTTCTGGATGCGCTTCTGGCTGGCGATCGCGGTGGCGACGGCCTGGCGCAGCTTGATCAGGTCGGCCTGCATGTCGGCGACTGATTGATCCAAAATCTTGGCCGGATCCTCCGCTTTGCTCACCAGGTCGTTGAGGTTGGCGCGCAGCAGGCGGCTGAGCCGATCGAAGAAGCCCATGAATCGATGAGGGGAGGGCAAGGCCGCACCCTAGCCGCCCCTTCACCGCCTGCGCAGATCGATGGCGGTGAGCCGCCAGGCGCCGGGCATCCCCCCTAGGGTCGGGGGATGGCCAAGCCCCGCCGCTCCTCGGCCGCCAGCCCGCCGGCCCGGGATCAGGCCCGCCGCATCGGCAACCTCTCGCTGCTGCTGCCCCCCCTGGCGGCCCCCGCCAGCCCGGTGGCCCAGTGCCTGCAGTCGCTGGAGCGGGACTGGCGGCGGGACGGCCATCTGGCGGCGCTGTGGCAAGCCTGGCCGCGCATCGCCGGGCCCCAGCTGGCGCCCCACTGCCGGCCGCTGCAGCTGCAGGCCGGCCTGCTCACGGTGGGGGCCCCGCCGGGACCATGGCTGCAGGCCCTGCAATACAACCGCCACCAGCTGCTCGGCGCCCTGCGGGGCGCGGGCTTCACGGTGCGCGACCTGCGCCTGCGCCAGTACCACGGCGTGCCGGCGGTGCCTTTGGCCAGCCAGGCGGAGGAGCAGATCTGGGCGGCCCACCCCAGCCGCAGCGACGTGCACGGCATGGCGGACTGCCCGGCCTGCGG
>JBILEP010000275.1:0-3385 GCA_044352045.1 Cyanobium sp.
GACAGGGGCGGATCGTCAGCCTGGGGCTGGAGCAGGCGGTGGCGATCGCCTTCGCCAACAACCCCGCCCTCCAGGCCCAGCGGCTGGAGGTGGCGGCCGGCCTGGCGGATCTGCAGGCCGCCCTGGGCACCTACTGGCCCCGGATCCGCGCCTTCGCCGATGCCGCCAGCGGCCGCAGCGGCCAGGCCAGCAACGCGCCGGTGGGCAACACCAACCTGGGCCTGGGACCCAACTTCGCCCCCGGCGGCCCCTTCGCCGTCCCCGCTGGCGGCGCGGTCTCCTTCGGCACCTATGGCAGCGGCGGCGCCGCCGGTGTGCAGCTCGACTACGCCCTGCTCGACTTCGCCCGCACGCCGGTGGTGCGGGCGGCCCGCTCGCGGCTGAACGCCAGCCGCGGCGCCTACGCCAACCAGCTGCGCCTGCTGCAGCTGCAGGTGAGCGAGGCCTACTACCAACTGCAGCAGGCCGATCAGAACGTGCGCATCCAGGACGCCGCGGTGCGCAACGACCTGGTGATCCTCCGGGAGGCCCTGGCGCTCAAGCAGGCGGGCCTGGTGCCGCGGCTGGACGTGCTGCGACGCCGCGCCATCGAGGCCGCCGATCAGGAGGCCCTGATCCAGGCCCTCGCCGATCGGGCGATCGCGCGGCGCGAGCTGGCGGTGCTGCTCAACCTGCCGCCGGCCATCACGCCGGCGGCCAGCGATGCGATCAGCCCCGCGCCCCGCTGGCCACTCGATCTGGACACCAGCCTGCTGGCGGCCTACCGGGGCAACCCCGAACTGGAGACGCTCCTGGCCACCCGGGAGGCCCTCGCCCAGGAGCGGGATGGGGCCGCCGCCGCCCTACTCCCCAGGCTTTCCCTGTTCGCCAACGCTGGCGCCAACGCCAGCAACAGCAACAATTTCAACCTCTCCCTCCGGGACGGCGGCTGCTGCGGCACCACCTTCATCCCGGTGCAGAACAACAGCGGCGGCGACTGGTCGCTGGGATTGAGCCTGCGCTGGCTGCTGTTCGACGCGGGCAGCAGCGCCGGCCAGGCCCGGGCGCTGGGGCTGCGGGCCCAGGCGGTGGAGCAGCAGGCGGCGGCCCGGCGCGACAGCATTCGTCTGCGCCTGGAGAGCGCCTTCCTCCGCCATGAGGCCAGCCTGGCCCGCCTGAGCGCGGCCCGTCGCGGGGTGGCCGCGGCCCTAGAGGCCTTCCGGGACGTCCGCCTTCGCTATCAGAGCGGCCTCTCCAGCGAGGTGGAGGTCTCCATCACCCAGGAGCAGCTGATCCGCAGCCTGGTGCAGCGCCTCAACGCCACCGTGGCGGTCAACATCAGCTACGCGCGCCTGCTGCGGGAACTGCTGCCGGTGCCCCAGGACCCCGAGGCCCCCTACCGGCCGCTGCTGCGCTGGCCGGCGGCGGCCGCGCTCATCCCCTCACCCTGAGGGCGGGCAGCACCCCGCAGCGGGCCAGCTCCGCCAAAGCCTCGCTGGACCCCTGGGGGTCGCCGGCGATGGCGGCGGCCATCGGCGGCGCCAGCACAGGCACCTGGGCGAAACCGCCGCGGAAGCCCGTGAACAGCCACAACCCCTGCGCCCCCCCCGCCGCCGCCAGGGGTCCGGCCAGGGGCGGGCCATCGCGGCAGAAAGCCACTGGCACCTGCTGGTAGCGGCCGCTGGCTGCGGCCAGGGCCGCCAGGGGGGCCGCCGCCGCCGCCAGGGCCTCGCGCAGCCAGCCTTCCGCGCGCCGCCGATCTGGCTCCCCGCCCGTCGCCGCTGCGCCGGGGGCGATCCAGCTGAGCTGTCCCAGCAGCCCCCCCTCCCCCCAGGGCACCAGCCCCGCATCCACCACCCACTCCGGCTGATCCAGCCGGGCGGAACGAGCTTCCAGGCCGATCCGCTGAACGCGGCTGGGCAGTCGCAGCGGATAGGCAGCCCCGCTGGGGAGCGGCGGCAGCTCCAGCACCCCCGCCCAGCTGACGCCCAGGACGGCGGCAAGGTCGCCGCGCAAGGCCGGGCAACCAGCTCCGGCCGCCAGCACCACCTGGCCCGCCTCCAGGGCTTCGCCGCCGGCCAGCTCCAGGTGCCAGCTGCCGCCGGCTGGCTCCAGGCCGATCAGCCGTCCCCGGATGGTCTGGACCCCCGCCGCCGCCAGCGCCGGCCCCAGACTCGCCGCCAACCGCACCGTGTCCACCTGGGAGAGGGGAAGGGGCCAGCGACGCCGCGGCCGCCAGCCCAGATCGCCATGGCGTCGCTGCAGCTCCCGCCAGCGCCGGCCCGCCCCAGCAGCCAGCCGCCCCAGGGGGGAGGGCTCCAGGGGCCAGCCGGGCACCACCCCGTAGCTCAGGGCCGTGGCGGAGGGATCGCCGTCATCGATCAGTCGCACCGCCGTTCCCCGCTGCCGCAGGGCCAGGGCCAGCAGGGCAGCGGCCAGGCCGCCGCCGACGATCCCCACGTCGCCGGCGGCCATTCAGATCAGCAGCGAAAAGGAGCCGATCACCCGCTCGAACAGCTCCTGCACCTTGGGCCAGCGCGCCTCATTGGTGCTGGCGGCGAAGGTGTATAGCCGGCCCCGGTCGACGACGACGGTGGCCAACTCGTGGCGATCCCGGTCGACGAGGTGCACGGCGTACTCCAGGTCGTAGAAGGTGCGACTGTTCAGCTCCCGCTCCTTGGCCTCCACCAGCTCCGCCTCCCGGCCGCTGCCCTGCGGGGCGATCACCGTGCGCCTCAGCCGCTCACCCACCGCCCCGGCGCTGCCCAGGTCCGCCAGGTTGTTGTCGGTGTCCACCTCCGAGATCACCAGGCTGAGGGTTTCGTCGCTGTTGATCAGGTCGTGGAACACCAGCTGCGGTCCGTCCTGCACCTGCACCCGCGTCCAGCCGGTGGGGTAGAGGAAGGCGTAACGGCCGTCCGGGCTCTGGAACGACTGCAGGCCGGCGGCGGAGGCGCTGCAGCCCACCAGCAGCAGCAGGGAGAGCAGCAGCGGCAGGGCGCGGAGCAGCGGGTCGCGCAGCCGCGTCAGCGGGGTGCGAGCGAGGGCCATGGCGGGCGGGCCGGCAAAGAAGGCCCCCATTCTCAGGGGCGACCGGCGCCCAGCCCCGGCCCGCCCGGGCCGCCCCCTAAATTCAGGGCATCCGCAGGCCGATCCCTGAGCGGCTTCACCCGGCCCCTGGCCCGCCTGATCGATCAGTTTGAGCGGCTGCCGGGCATCGGGCCCCGCACTGCCCAGCGGCTGGCCCTCCACCTGCTGCGCCAGCCGGAGGAGCAGATCCGCGCCTTCGCCGATGCCCTGCTGGCGGCCCGCAGCCAGGTGGGCCAATGCCGCCGTTGCTTCCACCTCTCCGCCGAGCCGCTCTGCGAGATCTGCCGAAACGAGGAGCGCAACACCGGCGTGATCT
>JBILEP010000276.1:0-3379 GCA_044352045.1 Cyanobium sp.
GCCAGCCGCCGGAGCTGGTGGTGCGGGCCCTGCAGCACCTGGCCCAGGCCAGCGAGGAGCGGTTGTTCCGGCCGCGGGCGGTGCGGCGGGAGCTGGCCCTGGGGGCCCTGGCCCGCGCCAGCGCCGAGCGGGAGGGCCGGGAGGCTGAGGCGCAAAGCCGCCTGCCCCATGGCGGGGTGGAGCTGCTGCGCTATCTGGTGGATCGCCTGCTGCTGGTGGAGGAATCCCCCGATGGCGAGGCGCTGCGCCTGGTGCTCGATCCGTTGGCGGATTACCTGGCGGCCCTGGGCTGGTTGCGCCAGCTCGATCGCGAGGGCGATGGCGCCTGGGACCGTTTCCTGGCGCAAACCCTCCCCGCGCCGGGCGGTGAGGGAGCGGCCCTGGCCCAGGGCTTCCTGCGCGCCCTGTATGACAGCGCCGTGCACGCGGCGGATCCGGCGGTGCTGGGGCTGGAGGTGCCGGCGGCGGTGCTGGCGCGGCTGGCGGAGCGGGCGGCGATCGATCCGCAGCGGATCGCCCGGGAGCGGGAGCAGCGCCGCTTGCGGCGGCTGATCGACGACCTGGCCGAACCCGACCTGGCGGTGCGCCTGCAGGCGATCGAGGAACTCTGCCGGCGCCGTTCCCGCGAGGGGAAGGTGATCGAGGCCCTGGGGCGGGTGCTGCGCAGCGAGCGGCAGGATCGGGTGGTGCGCGAGGCGGCGGCCATCGCCCTGGCGGTGGAGGGGGGTGCGGACGCCGCCCGGACCCTGGCCGAGGTGGTGGACACGCCCCTGCCTTCCGGGGAGGATCTCCCGGGGGCGGTGTCGCTGCGCCGCACGGTGCTGGAAGCGCTGGGGCTGGTGGTGTCGTGCCTGCGGGAGGCCCGCCAGGCGGCGGTGCGGCAGGAGATGCTGCAGCTGTTGGAGCGGCAGCTGCGGGCTGACGCCCTCGATCTACTTGTGGCGGGTGAGGAGGGCTGGGCGGAGCACGATCGGCGCCTGCCGCCGCTGCAGGGAGCCTCCAGGGCGTTGCAACTGGCGGCTTCTGCGGATCTGCCGCTTCTGGGCAGCGGCCCCGGCCGGTTGGTGCCGATGCTCACCCTCACTGCCCTGCAGGAAGGGGAGGCCCTGCGCATCCGCTCGGAGGTGGTGGCCCCACCGGTGTGGAGGTTGCCGCTGCCCGGGGGTGAGCAACTGGAGCTGGTGATGGTGGAAGGTGGCGAGGCCCAGATCGGCTCACCGGAGACGGAGGAGGGCCGGGATTGGTACGCCAACCAGCGCGACGGCTGCAAGGGCGTGAACGTGGAGGCGGAACGCACCGTGCGGCTGGAGCGGTTTGCGCTGGCGCGCCACCCGATCACCCAGGCCCAGTGGCAAGCGGTGGCGATGTTGCCGCGGCTGGAGCGGGACCTGAACCCCACCCCCGGCAGCTACAAACCAGACGACCTCTGGGAACGCTTTGCCCAGCCAGGAGCGCTGCCGGTGGACAGCGTGAGCTGGAACGACTGCCAGGAATGGTTGCGGCGGCTGAACCGCTGGCTTCTGGAGCAGTGGAGCGAGCTGGGGGGCCAGGGGGCAGCCCCCCAACTGGCGCTGCCTGGCGAGGGCCAGTGGGAGGTGGCCTGCCGAGCCGGCGCGGCCACACCCTTCCATTACGGCGACACGCTGGATTCCAGCTGGGCGAATTACAACGGCGGTTACACCTATGGCCCAGGCCGCAAAGGCGCCTACCGCCAGCGGCCGGTGCCGGTGGGCTTCTTTGGCCTGGTGAACCGCTGGGGCCTGGCGGAGCTGCACGGCCAGCTGTTCGAGTGGTGTGGCGACCAGTGGCACCCTGATCCGACGGGCGAGGTCTTGCCCGGGGATGGTCTGCCTTGGGAGGGGGTGGATCCGGCCCTGGAGGCCCTGGGATCGTCCCAGAAGAAGCTGAGGCTGCTGCGCGGCGGCTCCTGGTTCCTCGGCCCCCTCTTCTGCCGCGCCGCCTTCCGGGACGGCAGCCACCCGGCCGTCGTCTACTCCTACTTCGGCGTTCGCCCCTGCTGTCTCCTCCCCCCAGGCTCCCTTCTTGGTTCTTGAGCCCTTGGGCCCTTTGCCCTTGGGCTGTTTGGCTTTGCCCTGGCTGTTGGGTTTTGGGGCAGCTGGGCTGTTTGGCTGGGGGGTCTGGCGCCGCAGGCGCCTCGATTTTTTTCGGGCCCGCCAATCAGGCCGGTCCCTCCCAGATGGGGATCACGCCACTGGCTTGGATGGCGCTGTCCTGGGTGGCGAGCGGCAATCCATGGGTGAGCGCTGTAGCCACGATCAACCGGTCGGCAGGGTCGCCGTTAAAGCTCTGCGGCAAGTGATCCAGAGCCAGCACCACCTCCACATCCAGAGCCAGCACCACCTCCACATCCAGCGGCAACAACACAACCACATCAGTCGCCCCTTGCTGTGGAGCATCTGTGCTTCCCAAAGGCTCATGGCCGAGAGATGGGCGCCACCTGCGGCCGCCAACCGATCCAGGCAACGTCGCTCAGCAACAGACAGGCGTTCGGAACCCAGCAACCACCAGATCCAGATGTGCGTATCCAGCAGAGCCTTCACCTCAGGGCCGTGAACGCCTGTGCATCGAGCACGGAATCTTCAGGTTCCATCGACAACACTCCTGAACCCCGCAACGCCTCCCAGGGCTTCTGCGCTGAGGAGGTGCTGCCGGCGGGGGGGATGAGCCGTGCCACCGTTTTGCCATGGCGCGTGATCTCCACCACATCACCACCTTTCTCCACCTGGCGGATCAACTCCAGACAGAGGGCGCGGAAGCGGGTCACGGAAATGTCCATGGGGCCAGCGTAATCGGCATTTTCATGCGCCAGCCACCCCTCGCTCCATCCCTCACACCATGCCTGACCCCAGCCCCACCCCCAGCCGCGGCGAACTGCCGATCATCCAGGCCACCATGGATCTGATCCCGTGGTTTGTGCCCCTGCTCAACCGCCTGCCCCGCGATCACCGCTACGAGCATGGGGCCCGTCTGGTGGAGGAAATGGGTCGTCAGCTCGGGGGCTGGATCAGCCAGCAGCGGCTCCAAGGCCAGGCGGCTGCTTCCGGCCTGAGCCTCCCCGGATGGCCAAGCCCCCACCCTGCTCGCCGCCTTCCGCAAGGCGAGCAAGGGCAAGCGCTACCGCCCCGATGTGCTCGCCTTTGCCGTCAACTTGGAGGCTGAACTGTTCAAGCTACAGAACGAGCTGCGCAGCTTCTCCTATGCCCCCGGTTCCTACCGGCAGTTCCTGGTTCGTGAGCCCAAACCCCGGCTGGTGAGCGCCGCCCCCTTTCGCGATCGGATCGTGCACCATGCCCTGATCGCGGTGATCGCGCCGCCGCTGGAGCGGCACTTCATCCCCACCAGTTACGCCAACCGCCGC
>JBILEP010000359.1:0-2666 GCA_044352045.1 Cyanobium sp.
GCATCACCGTTCCATGCATGGTGTAGAGGCCGTTGTACACACTGGGATCGACCAGATCCGACTCCGGCGTGAGCAACTCCCCCCGCATCACCATCGCCAGCAGACCGCCGAGCAGCAGATAGAAAAGCGAGAGGGCGATGTACTGGATGCCGATCACCTTGGCATCGGTGTTGAAGGTGAAAAACCGCTGCCAGTTGTCGGGGGCGCCCGGCACCGGGTGGGGGGCCCGCAGCACGCGTGGGTCGTAGGGAACGGAGGGGGTCATCGCGGGGGCGGGGAGGGGGATCAGGCTTCGTGGGAGGCCTTGGGATCCAGGCCAACATTCACCCGGGGGGGAGGGGCCGGCGGCACCACCGCCCAGCCGCGATCACCCCGCGCCAGGCGGCGGCGATGCAGCTCCTCAGCCCCGTTCCAGCTGGGGGCGAGGGGCTGGGAGGCGGCCTGCTTCAGCCATTGGGTGAAGTCGGCTTCGCTCTGCACCACCACATCGCTCTGATTGACGGCGAAATAGCCACCGCTGAACATCGAGTCGCGCAGCCGATAGCGGCCGATGCGGGTGGGGGTGAGCCGGTAGCGGATCACGCTGCCGGGAATCAGATCCTGCTTGAGGCGGAAGGCAGGCACGTAGAAACCGTGCAGCACATCGAGGGAGATGAGCTCGAACTCCGCCGGCTGATCCACCGGCAGGTGCAGTTCGGCGCTGCGCACGCCGCCCGGGTACACGAATTCCCACGACCACTGGCGGGCGATCACCTGGATCGCCCCGCCTGCCGCCACCTGCAGGGCCTGCTCAGCGCCGCCCACCCGCTGCTTGCCGCCCAGGGTGGCCAGGGTGGCGTTCACCCGGGTGGCATGCCAGGCGATCGCCATCACCAGGATCAGGGGCGTCACGGTCCAGAGGATCTCCAGGCGGGTGTTGCCCTCGATCGGTTCGCCGTTCTCCAGGTCGTATTTGGGGGCGCGGTGCAGCAGCACGCTCCAGAGGATCACCTCCAGGCAACCCAGGAACAGGAAGGTGCCGATCGCCGTCTCCAGGGCAAACAGGTCATCCACATGGGACGCCGCGGAAGAGGCCTGCACGGGCAACCAGGAGGGCACCTGGGCCCGCATCCAGAGGCTGGCCAGCAGGTTGAAGGCCAGGGCCAGGGCGATCGCCAGCAGGGCGGCCGGGCGGGGGAAGCCGGAGGGGGCGCTGCTGGCGCTCATGGCAGGGCCTCCCGCAGATCGCGGCCGGCGGCGAGCAGCTGGTCGGCGCTGATGTGCACCCCGAACTCCGCCGCCAGCTCCGCGCCGAGGGTGCCGTGCAGGCCGAGCAGGGGGAACAGGGCCAGGCCGGCGAGCAGGTAAAGCCACTGCACCTGGCGGCCCATGTCGCGGCGCCAGCGGAAGCGCTGCAGCCCCCGCCAGACGGTCATCAACACGATCAACAGCAGCAGCAGCACCCCGCCGACCCCATGCCAGAGCATGGTGGTGATGCCATCGAGACCAAGGGCGCTGGTGACGCCGGCGATCGGCTGGGCGAGCAGCATCTCGTAGAAGCCGGCCGCCACCGTGAAGAAGCTGATCACGGCGCAGACGAGCAGGTTGTACCAGCCCACGTCGTGCAGGCCGGCGCGGGTGACCGGCAGGGCGAGGAAGCGAAAGAGGCGCCGCTCGAAGGGATAGAGCGCGCCGGCCACATCGAAGGCGATGGCGATCACGAACAGGCCGATCGTGAAGTGCACCAGGTTGGGGTGCAGGGGCAGGGCGTAGGGCAGGCCGTTGGCCCCGAGGCCGGCGGCGATCTGCTCGATCGGGACGGGCTCGCTGAGGTAGGAGAGCGCCATCAGACCTGCCCGAGGCGGATCGCCTCCACCACCGGCACCGTGTGCAGGCCGTAGATCCAGATCAGCTTGTCGCCGAGGGCCATCTGCACCAGGATCAGGCCGCTGGTGAGGGCGCCGGCGCCGAGGAAGGGCAGGGGCAGGCTCTGGGGATCACGGCTGCGCAGCACATACCGCCAGCCGGTGAGCACCGAGAGCACCCCCGCCAGCGACCAGCCGATGGTGGTGTGGATGTCGAGGATGGCGCGGGCGCCTCCGTAGGGGGAAGCCAGACCCGCCTCCACCTGGCCGAAGATGATCGCCACGAAGATGGCGCCGGTGGCGAAGAGCAGGTTCCAGAAACTCACCTCAAACAGGGCGGGCCGGCGGGCCAAAACCCCCACCAGGTCGTAGGCGAAGGCGATCACCGCCATGGCGATCACGAAGTGCACCACGATCGGATGGATCGTGTCCATCCAGGGCAGGTTGTGGTCGTTCAGCGGCGGCAGCAGCTGGAACATCGGAGCGGGCATCCGGCCGGTTCAGCTCCACGCTGGACAGCCTGCGGCGATCCGCTGCCCCTTTGTCACGTTTGGGAACACAGCCGCCCTGCCAGCCTGACGCCCGCGGAGGGGCTGCCTACGGTTCGACCCCTGCCTTCGTCGCGCTGCTGCCATGGTCCGGCCCCTCGCCCCTCCCCAGGCCCGGAGGTCCCGCCCCCAGGCCGCGGCCCTCGCGGCCGCCCTCCTGACGGCGGCCCTGCCGCTGCCGCTGCGCGCCGAGGCCAGCTCCGGTTCCGGCCACAGCCCCTTGGCCGTCTACGCCCTGGTAACTCCACGGGAGCAAGCGCCCTCGGGCCTGATC
>JBILEP010000277.1:0-3370 GCA_044352045.1 Cyanobium sp.
CTTCCAGTTGCCTGCGATCACGGCCTTGCGCACCGGCGTCCGCCCCCGACGAAGATTGCCGCCCACGCTAATGGGTAACGGTGACCAGCACCTCCCGGCCGTCGATGGCCACCACGTCCCCGGGGGAGAGTTGGCGGCCGCGGCGGGTCTCGATCACGTCATTCACCCGCACGTCGCCACGCTGGATGCGCTGCTTGGCCTCGCCGCCGCTGGCGGCCAGGGCCTGCCATTTGAGGAACTGATCCAGCTTCAGAACGGCAGAACGGCGCAGGCCGGGGGGACGTAGGGTTCCTCGATGCTCGCACCCTCGCCGGCCGGTTTCCGCAGGCTCTGGCCGCTGCTGAAGCCCCACCGGCGAAGCCTGCTGGCCGGCGGCTTCTGCATCCTTGTCTTCGTCGGCAGCTTTCCGGTGCTGGCCTGGCTGGCCGGCCAGTTGATCCCCGCCATCGGCGCCGGCGACATTGCCAAGGTGCTGCGCAGCGTCGGCCTGGCCCTGGCGGTGTTCCTGGTGCAGAAGACCGCCCAGTTCGGCCAGGACACCCTGCTGGCGGGCCCGGCCCTGCACGTCAGCCAGGAGCTGCGTCAGCGCCTGTTCGCCCGCCTGCAGCGTCTCGAATTCGGGGCCCTTGAGAAGCTCTCGGCCGGCGATCTCACCTATCGCCTCACGGAGGACGCCGACCGGGTCGGCGAGGTGATCTACAAGACGATCCACGACAGCACCCCCAGCGCCCTCCAGCTGGTGGTGGTGCTCGGCTACATGATCTGGCTTGACTGGCCCCTGGCCCTGGCCACCCTCCTGCTGGCCCCCTTCGTGGCCCTGCTGGTCAGCGGCTTCGGCGCCCGGGTGATGGGGGCGGCCGAGCGCAGCCAGAAGCAGGTCAGCGAGCTGGCCGCCTTGCTCGGTGAAGCCATCGGCAGCCTGCCGCTCGTGCGTGCCTATGCCGCCGAACCCTGGCTGCAGCAGCGGTTCAACGAGGAGGTGGATCTGCACCGCCGCGCCCGCCAGCGGACGATGAACCTGCTGGCGCAGCAACACCCCGTGGTGGGCTTCATCGAAGCCTTCGGCATTCTGGCGGTGCTGGTGATCGGCGCTGCCCGCATCGGCGCCGGCGGTCTCACCAGCCAGGGCTTCAGCGCCTACATGGCCGCCCTGCTGATGCTGATCGATCCGATTTCGCACCTCACCACCAATTTCAACGAATTCCAGCAGGGCCAGGCCTCGCTGCGGCGCCTGCGGGCGATCGAGGCCGAACCGGTGGAACCGCCCGATAAGGCCGGCGCCATCGCCCTGGCGCCGGTGCGTGGAGCCCTGGCGCTCGAGCGGGTGCGCTTCGGCTACGACCCCGCCCAACCGGTGCTGCGCGATCTCGATCTGCGGGTGGAGCCTGGCCAGGTGGTGGCCCTGGTGGGGCCGTCGGGAGCTGGCAAGAGCACCCTGTTCTCCCTGCTGCTGCGCTTCAACGCCGTCCAGGCAGGACGCGTGCTGCTTGATGGCCACGACCTGGCGGACCTGCGGGCCCGGGATCTGCGCCAGGCGGTGGCGCTGGTTCCCCAGCAGACCAACCTGTTCTCCGGAACGGTGGCCGAGGCGATCGCCTTCGGACGTCCCGCCAGCCGGGAGCGGATCCGCGAAGCCGCCCGGCTGGCGAATGCGGCCGCCTTCATCGAATCCCTGCCGGATGGCTACGACAGCCGCGTGGAGGAGCGGGGCAGCAACTTCTCCGGCGGCCAATTGCAACGCCTGGCGATCGCCCGGGCGGTGCTGGGCGATCCCGCCGTGATGCTGCTGGATGAGGCCACCAGCGCCCTCGATGCTGAGGCGGAGGAGGCGGTGCAGCAGGGTCTGGCCCAGGCGATGGCGGGTCGCACGGTGCTGGTGATCGCCCACCGGCTCTCCACGGTGCAGGAGGCCGACCGGATCCTGGTGCTGGAGGCGGGTCGCATCGTGGAGCAAGGCGACCACGACGCGCTGATGGCCCGCGGCGGCCGTTACCGGGAGCTGTGCGAGCGCCAGTTCATCCGGCTGGAGCGCTGATCGGCGCCAGGCGGGTGCCGCCCCACCCCTAGTCTGGAACGGTCTCCTGTCTCTCCCCGTCTGTGGACGCCGAAACCTCGTCGCAAGCACCGGTCCTCACCTTCGAGGGCAAGCGTTACGACCTCAACTCCCTCCCTGACGACATCAAGGAGCTGGTGCGCGGCATGCAGGTGGCCGACGCCCAGCTGCGCATGCACGAAGACACCCTCAAGGTGCTGGCCGTGGGTCGCCAGTCGATGGCGATGCAGCTGAATCAACGCCTGCAGGCGATCCCCGCCCTGCCGGAGGACTGAGCCTCAGCCCAGGGGGCGAAGATCCTCGAAGCGAAAGTTTGTGCACGGCTTCGAGGACTCCCCTTCAACCCCAGCGCTTTCCACCGTTCGCTCGGCCAGTACCCATGGCCCGCCATCGGGCAGGGCCACAAAGGTATCGGTAAACGAATTGATACCACCGCGCGGTGCACCGGTGGCGGGGTCGCTGTATTGGCTGGTGTAGGTGTGGCTGAGGTAGCCGGCGCCAGTTTCGGTGACGGATGTGGTGTAAATCGTCACCACAGTGCCATGGATGTGGCGGTGCACCATCGTGACAACGTCATTGTTGATGCGATAGCGATCGCCAGTGTTTTTACCGCCAACGATCACCTCCAAGCCGATGTCATTGCTGTCCCCAGCTGTGAAGGTGTTCTGGCCATGGGTGTCTGCAAAGCTGCGCCTCACCCGATGGATCGCCACCTCCCAGAGTTGGCCGGCGATCTCCTTGTGAACCGTCTCGTCGTCCACGCCTTCCACCACAGCCTTGAGATCGGCACCCACCTGAAAGCGACCCTCCTGGCGTTTCCCGTCGCGCTCCCAGACGCAACGCCCTTGATAGCCGCCGAAATCCGGCGACCAGGTGTAACGATTCTCGTAAGCCGCCTGAAAGGCGGCGCGGCAGTCGCTGCCGCTGGGGAAGGGGGTGTCTGCTGTTGTGTCTGCCGTGGTGTCAGAGGCGGTGGCTGGGGTTGAGATGGTCATCGCGCCGTGACGTTGCAACATGATTTCGACAACTCTAAGTGGTCGCTGGCTCCAGTACCGACGAAGGCTCTGAGGCTCAGGCCATTCAGGCCGATCCGGGCAGCCAAGGCTGATCAAGACGGCAGCGCAGAACCAGGGCAAAGAGCGCTCTGATCAGATAGACATGGGCGGTTGGCGCCCAGGCATGGCTATCGGGTAGGGCCGCCCGCACAACATTGGTTGAACATGGAGTGCCAATGACGTTAAAAAATTAGACCGCCGAGGATGAACACGCTCAGCGGGGCAAGAGAGATCATTGACCCGGCAGTGCTCGTCGCGAAAA
>JBILEP010000278.1:0-3362 GCA_044352045.1 Cyanobium sp.
CAGCGCCGCGCCGCTGATCAGGTGGCTGGGGCGTTCCTGCGGCGGGGCCGCTTCCCAGGCGCGGATCGCCTCGCCATAGATCGGCGGGCGCAGCTCCTGCAGCTGGTGGCGCACCCAATCCGCGGTGAACACCGCCGCGTAGATCGGGTTGTAGATCCGCAGCTGGCCGTCCCTGGGCACCACCAGGCCCGTGAGCCGCAGCTGCATCTGCTCGCGGCTGTCATCGGTGGGGATGCCGCCCTGCTCCTGAATCGCCTGCACCAGCCCCAGCAGCCGGCCCCGGTGCCGTTCATCGCCCTGCAGCAGGCGGTCGCGGATGGTGCGCAGGTGCACCGGGGAATCCTGGGCTTCCCAGTTGTGGATGATCTGCTCCTGGGCCACGGCTTCCACCCGCTCCGCGGGCGGAAGGTCCGGCTGGGCACCGGCACTCACCAGGGCCAACAGCTTCTGGGTGAGGAAGGGCTGGCCGCCACTCCAATGCAGCACCGCATCGAGCACGGCGGAGGGATCCACCACCCTCCCGGACAACCCCGCCAGCAGCGGCTCGGCATCACGCCGTGCCAGGCCGCTGAGCTCCACCGCATGGCCGATGTTGAAGGCCGAGCGTTGCTGGCCGCGGATCAGGTCGTAGGGCGTCGCCACCCCGAGAAAGCAGAATCCGAGCCGCTGGTAGGCCGGATTTTCGCTGCGGCGTTCGTGCAGCGAGCGGATCATGCCGAAAAAGCCATCGGTGTCGAACGACAGGCTCAGCAGGTTGTCCACCTCCTCCACAAAGATCACGATCGGCGCCGTGATGCGCACCAGCAGGATCTTGTCGATGAACTCCTCGAAACGGTTCACCGGGCTGAGCGCCTGCACGCTGCTCTCCTTCCACCAAGCGCTGAAGGGCAGCGCCTCCTCCAACCCCAGATCCTCGATCAGCCGCTTGAGCGTGCCCGCATACCACTGCTCCTCCGTCGGCGTGGTGCCACGGGACTGGGGATCAATCACGGCGCACACCACCCCCTCCTGCCGCAGGCGCTGCATCGTGCGCACCCGCAGGCTGGATTTGCCCATCTGGCGACTGTTGAACACGAAGCAGGTGTCGCCGGCCTTCAGGTGGGCGTAGAGCTCCTGATCCGCGGCGCGCTCCACATAGAAGGCGTTATCGCCCTCGAGGCTGCCGCCAACCTTGTAGGAGGGAGAGATGGCCATCGGTCAACGGGCCAGTCGGTCCGCCAGGTAGGTGGCATAGAGGCGGCAGCGCGGCCGCACCTGATTACCCTCAGGCACCAGCACCCCCAGGCTTTCCAACTTGAAGGCCTGCTCCGAACGAAGCTTCACCGGCTCGGAGCTGTTCACCACCTGCCGCAGAGCCTCCCCCAGCTCGGGGTGGTCTTCCACCGCCTTGAGAATGCCGCGCAGATGGTCGCCGTACACCCCCGCCTCCGTGGGAGCCTCCCGCAGGAAAGTAGCGAAGGCCAGGCCATTGGCCAGCTCGTAGAGCGCCTTGCGCACCAGGTAGGGATGGCCGCCCACCAGCTCCAGCAGCTGGCCCAATTCCGTCTCGCCCAGGGGGAGGCCATGCAGGCTCACCAGATGGCGCACCTGCTCCGCCGGCAGCTCGCCCAGCTCCACGGGCAGCCCCACGTTGAAGGGCGACTGGTTGATGTCCTTCTGCAGGTACGACTCCTGGGAGTGGGAGAGCACCAGCCGGAATCGCTCCCAGAGGGGATTGCTGCGGGCCCGCTCATGCCAGCTGCGCAGCAGCCCGCAGAAGTCCGTTTCGATCGCCGCATGGGCAAAGATGCGATCGAAGTTATCGATCGCCAGCACCAAGGGCGTTTCATCCGGCTTGAGCAGGTACTTCTCGAAGTAATCGCTGCTGTTGTCGTTGGCGCCGAAGATGTCATCCCAATACTCCTCCTTGCGCACCCGCAGGCCCAGCTCCTTGCCCACCGACGCGCAGAACCACTGCATGAACAGCTCCGGATCGGCAAAGAACTTCTGATCCGTTCCCTCCAGGTTCAGGGCCACCGTGCGATACCCCTTGCCGCTCGCGTAGGCCAGCAGCCGGGCTGTGAGGCTGGATTTGCCGAAGCCTTTCGGACTCTTGATCCGGATCAGGGCGCCAGGCTTGTCGAGCTCCGCAAAGCAGCGGCCCTCATCGGCGGGATGGATGTAGAAGGCGGAGTCATGGCGGACCGGGCCCTCCGGGATCTCAATGGCCGCCCCAGCGACGGCGGCGCTGGCGGGGACGGAGGCGGGGGCCACGGCCGATGGGGCCGGTGCGGGCGCGGTGGCAGGACCGGGTCTGGGGCGGGCCGCCAGCTGGCCGGCCACCTCCCGGATGCCCCGCGCGATCGAAAGGAAGGCCTCGTCGCGGTTGCTCCAGTTCGTCACCGGCTTCGCGTTGGCAGGCAGCGCCTGCAGGGGGCCCAGGGGAGAGCCGGTCCAGTCGGCCGGCTTGAGGATCACCGGAATCACGCAAGCCTCGCCGGCCGCGTGCCTCTCCAGGGCCCGTTTCAGCTCGATGTCGCTGCAGTAGGGCGAGGCCAGAAAGCCAGCGCTCACCAGGCAGAGGACGATATCGGCCCGCTCCAGGTTGGTATCGATCGCGCCGGCCCACTCCTCTCCCGCCGTGATCTTGCGGTCATGCCAGACGGAGATCACCCCCTCCCGTTGGAGGGTGGCCAGATGGTCCCCCAAGGCTTGACGCAGGCTTTCATCCTTGTGGGAGTAAGAGATGAAAAGGCTCAGGGGCGACCCGGCGGGCATGGAGTTGGTCACGATCCACTGGCATTCTGGCCAGAAAAAACGCGAACAACCCAATCCCCCGGAGAGGCACCGCAGACTCGCCCCCCGGTGGCCTCAGGCCTGGGCCGCCAGGGAAGGCCGCAGGTTTTGCAGGCCCTTGAGGAACATGGGGATGAAGGTGTTCACCAACTCCTCCGGCTTCTCCTCCCACACGCGGCGGGCCGCCAGCACCCGCGATTTCTGCAGGTCCTGGGAGAGCAGGGCCTGGGGCAGGCGCTCCAGCAGGTAGGCGGGCCGCTCCCAGACGGGCAGGGTGTTGGCGATCTCCACAAGATTGCCGAGGCGGCGGAGTTCAGCGCCGCCCATGATGTCCATGCCGGCCTCAAAGGCGGCGTGCTCGATCATCGCGTATTTGCGCTTGGCGGCATTCACCCGCTCCCGGTGGGCGGCGCTGCGGGCGGCAATGCGGCCGAGCCAGCGGCTACCCCAGCTCACGTGGGCGGCCTCCTCGGGAAGAATCTTCTCGAGGGTGGCGCGGATGGCGCGGTTCTCGTCCGTGTCGGGGGCGTGCTTGAGGGCGTTGATGTGGGCGGAGAAGGCCTGGCAGCCACGCTTCTCGGTGGCAT
>JBILEP010000037.1:0-11731 GCA_044352045.1 Cyanobium sp.
TTTCGCAAGTAAGTTATCGGTTTCCCGTACCCAGTCCGCGCGTCAGGTTCAGCCACTGGATCAGGGCATCGTCACCGTTGCTGTAGTAACGGTGACGAATGCCGGCTTCCCGGAAGCCGAGGGCCGCGTAGAGCCGTCGCGCCGCCTGATTGCTGGCCGCCACCTCCAGGGTGGCCCGCTCGGCCCCCAGCTCCAGGGAGCGGCGCAGCAGGGCCATCAGCACCCTGGCGCCCAGGCCGCGGCGCCGCCAGGCCGGCGCCACCGCCACCGCCGTGACGTGCAGCTCCTCCAGCACCAGCCAGCCGGTGGCCAGGGCCCGCAGCTCGTCCCCCCGAAACAGGCCCACGCCGGGCCGACGCCCCTCCTCCAGCTCCCGGAGCCACTGCGCCTCGCTCCAGAGCCCTCCCAGACTGTCCCGATCCAGGGCCAGGCAGGCCGCCAGATCGGTCGTCGTCAGCTCGGCCAGGCGCAGCGGCCCAGGAGCATCGCCGGAGTCAGCGTCGGTGGGGCAGGGTCGCACAGGCACGGACAGGCGCATGGGCCCTGGTTAGCATCACTTCTTGCCACCTTCTCGGCGGGTTCCCATGGTGACCAGCGTCCAGCCCGTCAGCCCGGCCAGCGGTCGTGCCTTCGAGGCCGAACGGGATCCCCGCAGCCCCAATCGCAACCTCACGCCCCTCACCACCCGCCTCGATGGGCAGGACCGCCTGGTGGTGGGGGGCTGCCTGCTCAGTGATTTGGCCCGCACCTACGGCACCCCCCTTTATGTGTTGGATGAGGAGAGCATCCGCACCGCCTGCCGTGCCTATCGGGAGGCCCTGGCGGAGTTCTATCCCGGCCCCTCCCTTGCCCTCTACGCCTCCAAGGCCAACAGCTCGCTGGCGATCACAGGCCTGGTGGCCAGCGAAGGCCTCGGCCTCGACGCCGTCTCCGCTGGTGAACTGCTTACCGCCTTGCGGGGCGGCATGCCACCGGAGCGGATCGTGTTGCATGGCAACAACAAATCCCACGAGGAACTGGAGCTGGCCGTGGCCCACGGGGTGACGGTGGTGGTCGACAACTGGCACGACTTGGATCTGCTGGCCCAGGTGGCGCCGGCCGTCGGTCGGCCGGTGCGCCTGCTGCTGCGCTTCACCCCCGGCATCGAGTGCCACACGCACGATTACATCCGCACGGGCCACCTCGACAGCAAGTTCGGCTTTGACCCCGACCAGCTGGAGAGCGCGCTGCGCCACCTGCTGGACTGCCCCTGGGCCTGCCTGGATGGCCTGCATGCCCACATCGGCTCCCAGATTTTCGAATTGGAGCCGCACCGGGATCTGGCCGGGGTGATGGCCGACGCCCTGGCCCTGGCCCGCGCCCTCGGCCATCCCTGCAGCGACCTCAACGTGGGTGGCGGCCTGGGGATCCGATACATCGCCGCCGACGATCCCCCGGCGATCCGCGACTGGGTGCGCACGATCGCCACCGCCGTGGCCGAGGCCTGCAAGGCCCGTTCCCTCAGCCTTCCCCGCCTGCTGTGCGAACCGGGCCGCTCCCTGGTGGCCACCGCCGGCGTCACGCTCTACGCGGTCGGCAGCCGCAAACCGGTGCCCGGGGTGCGCACCTACCTTTCGGTGGACGGCGGCATGAGCGACAATCCGCGGCCGATCACCTACCAGTCGCGCTACACGGCCGTTCTTGCCGACCGCCCCCTGGCCGAAGCCGACGAACTGGTGACCGTGGCGGGCAAGCACTGCGAATCCGGCGACGTGCTGCTGCGGGACGCGCGCCTGCCGGCCGCCCATTCCGGCGAGGTGCTGGCGGTGTTCAGCACTGGCGCCTACAACGCCTCGATGAGTTCCAACTACAACCGCATCCCCCGGCCCGCCACCGTGCTGGTGCACGACGGGGTGGCGGATCTGGTGCAGCGCCGTGAACAACCGGAGGATTTGCTGCGCTTCGACGTGCTGCCGGAGAGGCTCGGGCCGTTACAGTGACCCTGAGGTGCAGCCCGGCTTTGCTGGAGCCCTCATGACCCTGTGACCTCCCACGCTCCGCCTTCGCGGTAGCACCCGATCGCCGTCGTGCAGGCCTTCCCGTTCTGGCTGCAGAATTTCGACTGGCGCCTGCCGCTCGACCTGCTCGCGGCCACGGCCCTGGGACTGGTTGTTCTAGGGCGCGTCACCGAGGCCCGCAGCCTCTGGCTGCTGCGCGGCTATCTGTTCCTGGTGGCCCTGGCCTGGGTGGTGCAGCGCACCGCCAGCCTGCCCCTCACCAGCAAATTGGTGGACGCCCTGGTGATGGCTTGCAGCCTGGCCCTGGCGGTGCTCTGGCAGGGCGAACTGCGGCGGGTGATGGAGCTGCTCGGCACCGGGCGCATCGACGCCCTGTTCGCGGACCGCCGCCGCGACTCCCTGGCCAGCGGGGCCGTGAGCGTGCTGACCGAAGCGGCGGGGCGCCTCTCCCAGGCCCGCCGTGGCGCCCTGATCGTCCTCGACCTGGGCAGCGACCTGCGGCCCGAGGACTTCCTCAATCCTGGCGTGAAGCTCGATGCGCACCTGTCGGTGGACCTGCTGCTCAATCTCTTCGCCATCGACACCCCGCTCCATGACGGGGCGGTGCTGGTGCGCAAGAACCGGATCGTTGCCGCCGGGGTGATTCTGCCCCTCTCCCGCCAGGGGCTGAACCGCTACGGCACCCGCCACCTGGCCGCTCTCGGGCTCACCGAGCGGCACGACCACTGCCTCTGCGTGGTGGTGTCCGAGGAAACGGGCACCCTTTCCCTGGCCTGCCAGGGCCGCCTGGAGCGGCCGATCACCAGCAGCCGCCTCCACGATCTGCTGACCGAGTCGCTGGCTTCCGCGCCGGCGGGTCGTAGCGTGGCTGCGGACCCGCCGGAAACCCGCGGATGAGTCGCGCCCTGGCGACCACACCTTCACTGTCGCGAGAGCCCCTGCCCCCCCAGCTGGCTCCCGAGCGCCTGCCTGCCCACGTGGCGGTGATCATGGATGGCAATGGTCGCTGGGCCCGTCAGCGGGGCCTGCCCCGGGTGATGGGCCACCGCGCCGGCGTCGAGGCGCTCAAACGCACCCTGAGGCTCTGCAGCGACTGGGGGATCGGCGCCCTCACCGCCTACGCCTTCTCCACCGAAAACTGGAACCGGCCCGGCGAGGAGGTCTCCTTTCTGATGACCCTCTTCGAGCGGGTGCTGGCCCGGGAGCTGGAGGGCCTGATGCGCGAGCAGGTGCGCATCCGCTTCCTGGGCGACCTGGAAGCGCTGCCAGAGCGGCTGCAGGCCCTGATCGCGGACGCCACCGCGCGCACCGCCACGAACCATGGCATTCACTTCAACGTCTGCACCAACTACGGCGGCCGCCGCGAACTGGTGCGCGCCGCCCGCCGCCTGGCGGAGCAGGTGGCGGCGGGCCAGCTCGACCCGGCCGCGATCGACGAAGACCGCTTCGCGGCCGAGCTGCACACCGCCGGCGAGGTGGACCCCGACCTGCTGATCCGCACCAGCGGCGAGCAGCGCATCAGCAATTTTCTGCTCTGGCAGCTGGCCTACGCCGAACTGCACCTCACCGACATCCTCTGGCCGGACTTCGACGCCACCGCCCTGCAGGCGGCCCTGTTGGATTACCAGGGGCGTTCCCGCCGCTTCGGTGGCGTGGAGCCGAGCCGATGATCACTCGTCACGACTGGAGTCGGCAGGAGATCGAATCCCTGCTCTCCCTGCCCCTGATGGACCTGCTCTGGCAGGCCCAGCAGGTGCACAGGGCCGCCAATCCCGGCTATCGGGTGCAGCTGGCCTCGCTGCTCAGCGTGCGCACCGGCGGCTGCGAAGAGGATTGCGCCTACTGCCCCCAGTCGTTGCACCACAGCAGCGACGTGAGCGACCGGCCCGAGCTGGCGGTGGAACCGGTGCTCGCCCGGGCCAGGGCCGCTCGCGAGGCCGGTGCCCACCGCTTCTGCATGGGCTGGGCCTGGCGGGAGATCCGCGATGGCGCCCCGTTCGAGGCGATGTTGGCGATGGTGCGCGGGGTGCGGGAGCTGGGCATGGAGGCCTGCGTCACCGCCGGCATGCTCAGCGAGGCCCAGGCCCAACGCCTGGCCGAGGCGGGCCTCACCTCCTACAACCACAACCTCGACACCAGCCCGGAGCACTACCCCACCATCATCAGCACCCGCACCTATCAGGAGCGGCTGGAAACCCTGGAGCGGGTGCGGCGCGCCGGACTCAATCTCTGCTGCGGTGGCATCATCGGCATGGGTGAGAGCCTGGCCGACCGGGCCAGCCTGCTGCAGGTGCTCGCCTCCCTTGAGCCCCACCCCGAGAGCGTGCCGATCAACGGTCTGGTGGCGGTGGAGGGAACCCCCCTGGCGGAGCAGCCACCCTTCGATCCGCTGGAGCTGGTGCGCATGGTGGCCGTGGCCCGCATCCTCATGCCCCACAGCCGGGTGCGGCTCAGCGCCGGCCGTGAGCAGCTCTCCCGCGAAGCCCAGATTCTCTGTCTGCTGGCGGGGGGCGATTCGATCTTTTACGGCGACACCCTGCTGACCACTGGCAATCCCCAGGCGGAGGCCGACCGGCAGCTGCTGGCGGCCGCCGGCGTGCAGGCCTGGGAGGGCTCCCCCTGAGCGCCGGCGACGTCGGGCCGGGAGGGGCCGCTCCCCAGACGGTGGCAAGCTTTTATCGCTTCGCCGCCCTGACGGGGATCGCGGCCCTGCGCCGCGAGCTGCAGGCGATGGCGACGGATCTGGGGCTGCGGGGCACCATCCTGCTGGCCGCCGAGGGGGTGAACGGCACGCTCTGCGGCCCCGACGCCGCGGTGCGGGCACTGCTGGAGCGTCTGCGGCAGGTGCCCGGGCTGGCGGTGCTGCGCGCCAGTTTCAGCGTTGCCCCGGGGCCGGTCTTTCAGCGGTTGAAGGTGAAGTGCCGCCGCGAAATCGTCAGCCTCGGCCAGGAGGAGCTGCGGCCTTACCTGGGTGCGGCGGTGGGCACTCCCGTGCCATCGTCGCAGTGGGATGGCCTGATCGCCGACCCCCAGACGTTGCGATCGGCTCCTTCCCCGGGGCGCTCGATCCGGCCACGGCCAGCTTTCGCGAATTTCCTGCCTGGGTGGAGCACACGTTGCGGCCCCTGGTGGCGCGCTGTCAGCCGCGGGCGATCGCCCTGTTCTGCACCGGTGGCATCCGCTGCGAGAAGGCCACGGCCCACCTGCTGCAGCAAGGATTCGCCAACGTCCACCAACTGCAGGGGGGCATCCTGCGCTATCTGGAGGAGGTGCCCAGCGAGCGCAGCCGCTGGCGGGGCGAGTGCTTCGTCTTCGACGAACGGGTGGCGCTCCGCCATGGTCTTGAGCCGGGGGAGCACCGCCTCTGCACCAGCTGCGGCTGGCCCCTGCCGGGTGAGGCTCGGGCCGGCTCGAACTGCCCGCATTGCGACCCTCCCACCCCCCAACATGACTGAACCGCCAGCGATCCTTTACAGCTTCCGCCGCTGCCCCTTCGCGATCCGGGCGCGCCTGGCCCTGGCGGCGGCGGGCCAGACCCCGGGCCGCGACCTGGAAATCAGGGAGGTGAACCTGCGGGCCCGCCCACCGGAACTGCGCATCGCTTCCGCCAAGGCCACCGTGCCCGTGCTGGTGGCTGGGGAGCAGGTGATCGACGAAAGCCTGGCGGTGATGCGCTGGGCGCTGGAGCGGCACGATCCCCAAGGCTGGCTGCGGGGCTGGAGCGCCACCGAGATCGCCGCGATCGAGGAGCTGATCGCCGAGAACGACGGCCCCTTCAAGCACCACCTCGACCGCAGCCGCTACGCCAGCCGCTCCAGCGCCGCGGAGGCTGGCGACCCCGAGGCGCACCGGGCCACGGCCCTGGCGATCCTGCACACCTGGAGCCAACGCCTGGCGCCAGGGGGCTGGCTCCTGGGCGAGCGGCCGTCCCTGGCGGATGTCGCGCTGCTGCCCTTCGTGCGCCAGTTCAGGCTGGCGGATTCGGCTCGCTTCGCCGCCGAGGGCGGCCTGGAGCCGCTGCGGGGCTGGCTGGATCGCTTCGAGCGGGGGGAGCAGTTCGCGGCGGTGATGGCCCCCCCCTGGGGGGAGCGCCGCGCCTGGCGCTCCCCCCGCCGCCTGTATCACCTGGCCCTGAGGGGGGATTGGCGCGAGGCGCAGCACGACGGCGCCTACCGGCGCTCGACCCGCGGGCAATCCCTGGAGGCGGTGGGGTATGTGCATCTCAGCTACGCCCACCAGCTGCCAGCCACCTATGGCCTCTTCTACGCCGACCTCCCCGCCGGCGAAGTGTTGCTGCTCAGCATCGATCCGGAGCGCCTGGCCCAGGCCGGCCTGACGGTGCGCCCCGAGGCCGCGCCGGGGAGCGGCGAGCTCTTCCCCCACCTGTATGGACCGCTGCCGCTGGCTGCGGTGGTGCTGGTGGAGAGCTAGTGATGGACGAGGCCTCCACCCAGGACCTGGCCTGGCTGGAGGCTGAGGCGCGCCAGCGGGGCCTGCTGCTGCGCCTGCGGGTGCGGCGGCCGCTGGGGCTGGCCTGGACCTTGCGGGTGGGGGTGGCCCGGGCGGGGCCGGCGGCGGACCCGGCCCTGCGGCTGCTGGGGGAGCTGAAGGGCTGGGCCCTGCCGACCCCCACCGGTCTGCGGCTCGACACCCTGCGGGTGCAAGGGGAGAAGAGCGCCGCCGTGGGCCCGCTGATCTGGGCGGCCACCTTCGCCTGGGCTCTGGAGGCTACCCCCTGCCGCCAGGCCACCCTGCTGGCCATCCGCGATGACGACGCCCAGCACCGGCGGCTGGTGCGCTACTTCCGCCAAGTCGGCTTCGAGCCCGTGCGGCCCATCGGGGCCGGGCCGTCCGATCTGCCACCCCGGCTGGTCTGGGGCGGAGCCGGCCTGCTGATGCGGGGGGAGTGCGGCGAAGGGCTGAAACGCAGTCTGCGCCGGTTGAGCCAGGCGCTTCTCTGCCTGGCTCTGGTGGTGATGCCACACGGGCTGGTGCCCTGAGCAACGGCGGCGATCGGGCTGCTGTCCCCGGTTCAGCTGAGGGGGGGCTGGCCGAAGAGGATGGCTTCGAATTCCAGGAACTGAGCACCGTTGAAGGACCAGCCGGGAGCCGGACCGGCGATGGGAGTGGCGGCCGCCTGGAATTCGGCCTCGGTTGTTTCCCGCAGGATCAGAGTGTCGAAACCTGAACCGCCCCGGTAGCTGGACCCGGGCCTCTCCGCTTTGGGGCCCACCAAAGGAGCCGCCCCAGGGGTGGTTTCCAGGCGGCCGAGGCTGACCCAGTCATCGCCAGCTCCGGCCTGGATGAAGGAATCGCGGCCGATGCCAAAACAGGTGATGCGATCGTTGCCATCCCCTCCGAACACGACGGCGCGAACACCCCAGAATTCACCTTTCAGGGTGATGGTGTCATCGCCCCGATTGCCGCTGACGGTGCCCTCGCGGACAGCGATGGAGGGTCCGGAACCAGAACCGCTGATGTCGGCCGTAATGGTCAACACGTCGTCGCCCGGGCGGAGCAGGAGCTGGCTTTTCTCCAGGCCCACCGCTTCAGCGCGGGCGCCTGTGCTGTTGACCGTGGCGCTGATGGACACGCTGTTATCGACGAAGGCTTCTTTGCCGCCCATGTCAATGCTGGAGTTGTCGACCCCGATGGCCGACAGCGCACGGGCACCATCGGTCTGGGACAATTCGACGTTGTAGGCAAGGCTGTGGGTGGCAGGCAGGAAGATGACGGCAGTATCGATTGCCGCAACACTTTGGACATCGTTTCCTTGGAAGGGCAAGATTTCTCCGCTGAGCGGATCGAGGCGTGAAACCCAGGCGTCGTACATGCCCTTGTTGGGGGTTCCCAGAGAGCTGTCGGTGATGCCGGCGAGGAAGAGGGATTGGCCTTTTTTGTCGATCGCGATGTCATAGGCCTGATCGACACCTGTCGCACCAAGTTGTTGGCGGTAGAGCTCCGTGCCATCGGCGCTGAACTTCGCTAACCAGGCGTCATAATTGCCATAGGGCAGAGATGGACCAAGCTGGCCATTGGTATAGCCTGTAACGTAGATATTGTCGGCATCATCCACCTCCAGGTTGAAGGCGGCCTCGTCGCCACTGGATCCAAATTGGCGCAGCCAGAGAAGGTCTCCAGTTTTCGACAACTTGGCGAGGAATGCGTCGTAGGAGCCAAGGCTGCCCGACCCTTCTGCGAAGGACCCAAGCGTCCAGCCGGCAGCAATGACATTGCCGGCACGATCCGTATCCACATCCCAGATCCAATCATAATCGGAGGTGCCAATCTGCCGGGTCCATTCAGTGAAACCTGCTGGAGTTGACTTGACGATCAGGCCATCGTAAAGACCCTTGAGCTTGTCTTTCCCCTCCACCGCTGAAGTGGTAAATCCACCGCGATAGGAGGAACCATCTGGAGCCAGTGCGAAACCGTACGACTCATCAAAATCATCAGCACTAGGATTGCCCACTTGGCTGTAGCTGAGCTGCTCGCCGTCGGGGCTGTACGTTGCAAGAAAATTATCGGTCGAGAGGGGAAACGGCGATCCAGGAGGAAGTGGGCAGTTGACAACACCGGCAACAAAGATTCTGCCATCTTTTCCGATTTCTACTCCATAGCCAGTGGCCGGATTGCCAGCCTCAAGCCCGGCAGGATTTCTTATTTTCTGCAGCCACTGGCGATTGCCTTTCGCGTCCAGCTTGGCAACCCAGGCATTGACAATAATCCCTTCAACATCGCCACCAAGGTCGCCGAAGCTGTTGCCAACAAGATAGATGTTGCCATCGTCATCTGCTGTGATGTCAAAAACGCCGTCGCTCGCTGAGGAACCAAATTGGACGGAGAATGAAAGCTCGCGGTCGGCCGTGTATTTGCGTAGCCAAACATCACGAAGACCTGCATTTGCGCTGATCAAATCGCCAGATGTCGTGCCCGCGACATATAGATTCCCTATCCCGTCAACACAAATGCTATCTGTAATTTCGAAGCCTTCACTGCCGATCTGCAAGACCAGCTCCTGACTTGTGGGCGCTGCGGGCATACTGCCGACGTATAGGAAATCGCTAGAGTTAAGGTTGAGGTTGGGCGCCAGCACAAGCGCGATGGCATCAGGCAGCTTGATGCCTGGAAGAATTTCGCGATTGTAAAGAAGTAGGGTGCCAAACCCGAACAGATCAAAGGTTGAATAATCAGAGGGAGAGCCGTGCAGCTGAATACGATCACGACCTGGCTCAAAATCTGCCAAGAGAGAGAGGTCATTGGCCCCAAGCAGGAGGGGGTTCCCTTGGGCGTAAAACGGCGCTCGCCAATCCCCCAGGACGAAAGTGTCAGCCCATTTACGTCCTGCCAGTGGATCCAGAGCTTCCAACTCGGGAAATTCAAAATCACCAACAAGAATCGCGAGATCACTATCGCCTAGGCCGAATCTTCCTTGTAGTGGCTGATAGGGATAAATTACGTCGTTGCCCGTCCGTCCCCAAGCCAGCTGGCGTGGAGAAGTGCCGGAGGCAATATCGCTAGCAGGAGAGTAAGTGAGAGGTTGAATATTTAAGGCGGCCAGAATACCAAGAAGATCCAGCCCTCCTGAGGCGTCGGTGGTCGCCGCCAGCAAATCAATGACTTCGAAAGGCGAGGCTGAATCCTCGCTCGACCCTAGGGTCAGAGGTTGATCGAGAGTAGGTTCTGTTGTGGAAGCTTGGGATGACATGAGGAAGAGACTGGCGACAGTCGCATGCAACTAGGATCATTCCACTATAACTGAAAAAAACAGATCTTGGCACACGGCATTCCGCACATAACCGCGAAATGCGAAAAACTTCTTTTCTTGCCGGTTCATCCTGTGCTGTCAAGCTCCTGTCGTGAGCGATGGCTTCCGGTGGAAGGCGGCATGGCCATCAGCCAACAGCAGGGTGATGGCTAGCAACTGTGGCGAGCAGCGGCTGATCGGATCGATCGCATCGCTGGCTGTCAGGGATCGTAGTTTCAACGTTGAGGTGCGCTGATTCGGCAAGCCATGGCGGTGCACTTTCGCGAAGAATGGCGAAAGGATCTTGGGCTGGCTGCCGCTCATGCGGCCCAAAATATGCCCTCTTTCGTTGCTGTTTTTGGCTGGCCGTTCTGCCGACAAAATCCAACCAAAAGCCAATGTCTTGCGGTTTGATGCAATGGTCGCGAGCGAGCTGAGTTCTCCGTGGACATTGCCATACTGTCGGCATCATCCTTGGCACTAGCGTAGGCTTGTCTTGGTAAACCGCTGTGCCACAAGCCACAACTTGGCAATCTTCTTTAACCGCCGCAGGCTAAGGGGCTGCTGAGAAATCTTGTTGGTCTTGTGATTGACGTTGCCAGTACGAAATGATCAGAGTCTTTCTCTTTAGCTGGCTCTCTTTGCAAAGCTCTGTCTGTCTGCTAGCACTGATTCATAGAGATGCAGCAAGTGGCTGCAGGCTGATTGGAGTGAGTGAGTCTGCGCGGGCGCAGCACTTGCCGTGCCGCTGTTGGCTTGCAGGCGTCCAAATCCCGCCATGGCCAGTGCCATTTGGGACTTTTCAGGCGCATTGATGAGCAGGCCATCCTTTGCTGATGCCAGCATTTCTTCAGCGGCGCCACTCTTCACACTGATCACAGGGAGGCCGGAGGCGATCGCCTCTGCCAAGGTTCTTCCGAAGGTTTCATAGGGGGAGGGACTGCAAAACACATCGCAGGAGGCCATGATTTTGGCTTTCTTCTCGCCCAGCTGAAAACCAGTAAAGTGAATATGTTTCGTGCTGCCAGCCTGTTGTTTGAGACTTTTCATCACTTCTTCTGGGCCATCACCTACGATGAGAAGACTAATATCAGAGCGCTCCTGTTGCAACTCTTGAAAGGCGCCAATCAGGCAGTCCACTTTCTTTTCATAGCCAAGACGGCCGAGATAGAGGTAAATAGTGTGCTCCACTTCTTCCGGCATCAGCCATTCTAAAAGCAGGCCTCGATCCCGCAGCGCTGGGCTGAAGTCTGAACTGTCGATGCCAAGATAAGGACACACGACAGTGTTGTTAATTCCCATCTCCTGACAGCTGTTCTCTGCCGCTTGGGTGGCACACAGTGTCAATGTAAAGTGACGATACAAAAAGTTCGTCAACTGGGTGTATTTGATGGCTGCTCTTAACCATTGCCAGCCAGGGTAAGATGCTGAGAAGTTGTATAGATCGGTATGGTACTCGGCGATGAAGGGGACATCATTTGCTTGGGCATATTTCAGGCCTGGCAGGCTCCATGAACTCAGCAGGAAAAAACGCTCGACATCCGTGCTCACCATCAGGTCTGGGGCAAGGGCTTTGATTCTGGACTCAATGAAGGACTTGGCCGAGAAGCGGGGAACGTGAGTTAGTGGGTAGGGAATCCATGGTTTGGAGGGGTAGCGCTCAATGCTCAGTTGTTCGGGTATCGCTGCTGCAGCGGCCATGGCTTGTTCGTTGACTCCCCAGTCAGGAGCGAGAACAGTAATGCGATAGTCGGAGTGCTGGGCTAGCCAAAACGCCCGTTCCCAATTGAAGAGGGCCACTCCACTCACATCGGGAGGGAACCCCGTAACGAGAAACAGGATATGTTTTTGGGTCATCAGGTGCCTGTGCTGACTGGAGCGTGTCTGGTTCTAGCCATGAGGATCCTGACGGCATCAACTAGGCCGCGATTCCTGATCGGGTTGGTCGTTTTCTGGCGGTATAGGAGGCTGTCAATGTTGATGATAC
>JBILEP010000373.1:0-2582 GCA_044352045.1 Cyanobium sp.
TGGCGATGCAACGACGCCAGGCCAGCCTTGACCACCTCGGTCTGGCTGAGCCCGAGGGACTGGCAGAGGCTGTCGAGCCTGGCCTCGCTGCCGTCATCCAGGCGCACGGAAATCGTCCGCATCTCTACCCTCTGTCCGTAATACGATCATAATACGTGTTCCGGGACATGGGGCTGCAGGGCGCACACCAGAGGCTGATGGGCAAACATCCGGTGTTTGTGTACGGCACCCTCAAGGCAGGGGAAACCAACCACCACTGGCTCGCCGGTGCGTCCTTCCTCGGTCGCCGCCTGTTGCCAGGGGTTCGCCTCCATGATTTCGGCTCCTATCCGATGGCGTTGCTCACCGAGGACGCCACCGATGTGATCCACGGTGAGCTTTACGCCGTGGATGCGGCCGGCCTGGCCCGGCTCGATCAGCTGGAAGATTTTCCCCATCTCTATGACCGAAGCCTTCGCGCCCTGGCCGATGGCCGCCAGGCCTGGATTTATCACGGCTCGCCCGCACGGGTGCGCGGCACGCCCCACGTGCCCCTCGGCGACTGGGGCAGCACGCCGGTGTTTCACTACGGCTCCAACCTTGATCCGCTTCGGCTGCAGCGGCGCTGCCCCCTCTGGGATGGCCTGGGGCTGGTGGTGCGCCTGCAGGGCTGGAGCTGGGCAATCGACAAACGCAGCCCCCGCTATGGCGGCTGCGCTGGCATCCGGCGCCAGGCGCAAAGCCACACCTGGGGCGTGGTCACCCACCTTCGCCCCAGTGATCTGAGCGCCCTCGACCACTGCGAAAACGTGCATGACGGCCAGTACCAGCGCACGCTCGTGACGGTGACCAGCCCCTGCGGCATCCGCTTTCAGGCCCTCACCTACGTGCCCGGCGATGGCTTCCGCCAGGACGGACTGCGGCCCGATGCCGACTACAGCGCCCATATCCTGGCGGGGCTGGCGCACTGGCCGTTGCCCAAGGAGTGGCGCCACCATCTCACCAGCATGCTCCAGGGCCACTGACAGCCATCCGGAGCGATTGACGCTCGGCCGGTATGGCAGCCCGGCGGCTGAGGTTGTAGCTTGCCTGTAGTCACCTCCCCCATTCCATGCTCACCGGCTCCGATCTCCTCTCCAAAGTCAAGGAATACGGCGATGCCTCCAAGTCCGATCTGGTGCGAGCCTGCGGCTACGTCAGCACCAAGAAGGACGGTGGCGAGCGCCTGAACTTCACCGCGTTCTATGAAGCGCTGCTCGAAGCCAAGGGCCTCAGCCTTGGCGAAGGCGGCGGCAAGGGCAGCGGCACCCCCGGCCGCAAGCTCAGCTATGTGGCCACCGTGCAGGGCAACGGCAACCTGCTCGTGGGCAAGGCCTACACCGCCATGCTCGGCCTCAAGCCCGGCGATGAGTTCGAGATCAAGCTCGGACGCAAGCAGGTGCGCCTTGTGCCCGCCGGTGCTCCTGACGAGGAGTGATCCATCGGGGCGCTTTTTTCGCCCCTACTGCTCCTGCTTCACCCGGGTGCTGCGGCGGTCGTGCTCCAGCAGTTGCTCCACCAACACCTTGAGCAACAGCGACACCAGAGCCACGCCGCCCAGCACCATCGCCGCCCCGAAAGCCAGTTCGGTGTGGTACTGCTTGTAGGCATCCTCCACAAACAACGGCAACGTCTGCGTCTGGCCCACGATGTTGCCGCTCACCACCGCCACCGCCCCGAATTCACCCAGTGCCCGGGCTGTGGTGAGAATCAAGCCGTAGAGCGCCGCCCAGCGCACCGAAGGCAGCGTCACCTTCCAGAACACCTGCCAATCGCTGGCCCCCAGGGTGCGGGCCGCTTCCTCCTGGTCCCAGCCCTCCTCCTCCAGCAGCGGAATCACCTCCCGCGCCATGAACGGGAAGGTGACGATCACCGTGGCCAGCACGATGCCCGGCCAGGAGAAGATGATCTTCCAGCCCAGGCTGTTCACCACGCCGCTCAGCAGCCCATGGCTCGGGCTGTAGAGCAACACCAGCATCAGGCCCACCACCACCGGCGAGATCGAAAACGGCAGATCGATCACGCTCAGCAGCAGCGCCTTGCCGCGGAATTGACGCCGGGCGATCGCCGTGGCCGCCGCCAACCCGAAGATCGTGTTCATCGGCACCGCGATGCCCGTGGCCAGCAGCGTCAGCCGCAGGGCCGAGAGCAGATCCGGTGAACGGAAATTCTCCAGAAACACCCCCAACCCCTTCGCAAAGGCCTGCACCACCACCGCCAGCGCCGGCAGCAGGATGATCACACCCACATACACGCAGGCCACCAGCACGATCAGGATGTTGCTCATGGCTTCACCGTGGTAGTAGAACCGCCGCCCTGGTACCGCTGACCCCACACCTGGATGGCGTTGATCACCGCCAGGCTCAGCAGCGAAAACAGCAGCATCACGCTGCCCACCACCGTGGCGCTTTCAAAGTCGTACTCCTCCAGGTTCTGCACGATCAAGGTGGGCGTGATCAGATCCTTGAACGGGATGTTGCTCGCAATCATCACCACCGAGCCGTACTCCCCCACCGCCCGGCTGTAACCCTGGGCGATGCCCCCCAGAATCGCCGGCATCAGCT
>JBILEP010000279.1:0-3345 GCA_044352045.1 Cyanobium sp.
GCGAGGCATGACGGCAGAAAGTTGCTATTTGCGCAAAACAGTAGGCAGAAAAGCTCAGCCATTGGGGCTTGCTTTACGACCCATGACATATGCCGGATTCGCATCGATCCCGGAGCGGCAATGCGAAAGCCGCAGCAATGCCGATCACGCATTCCCGCCGGAATCACCGTCATGCATGATCCGCAATTATGCGAAAAACGCACAGACTGTCCTTCGGTGCTGGCCGGGCCCGCTTCCCTTCTCACCACCGGCTTCCCCTAGCCGCGTGAGGGGGGAGGCTCGTCGCCATTCTCCGGGGCTCGGGGGGAGCGGGACGACTCCAGCTCAGCCTCAAGGATGAGGCTCAGATAGCGCTGGTCGTGAATCCTCTCGTGGTGGGAGCGGCGGAACAGCAGGCTCGGCCGCGGCACCTCGACGGCGGCTCCGCCGGCTCTGGCGGGGCTGGCAGGCGGCTCGGCGGCGGGAGCGTCGGAGAAGCGCAGCCGCAACGCCGCAAAACCGAGAGCGACCAGGAAGGCCAGCGCAAGCATCCCCATCCAGGGCACCGCGACGGCGGCGGGTTCCGCTTCGGGAGGGGAGGCCGGCAGGAGGTTGCCGGGGGGTTGGCTCATGCTGGTCGGCACCGAGGCAAACCCGCTGTCCGGCCGAGGCAGCGGCAACGAAGCGCGGGAATGGTGCACAGGCATCTACAGAGCTTTCGCGCAGTTATTTTGCACGAACACCATGCCCAATGGCCAACGTTTCCGCAGGCTATCCACCACCCTTCACCGGGCTGATCACCGGGCTTCGATTAGGGTGAGAATTCTGGGTTCGGCTCGTCCCTGAGCCAGCAACTCCAGCGTTGGCGATCGGCCTCGCTGCCGGCCATCGCCATCAGGGAAACGGCTTCGCTGGCGCGGCTGACCGCCACATAGACAAGCTGCCGCCGCAGGTCGTCATCGGCCGGCCAGAAGACATCGGCGTCGATGAACACCTGGGCGAAGGTGCTGCCCTGGCTGCGGTGCACCGTGAGCACGGCGGCGGGCCCGAGGGAAGCGAAGGCATCGCGCACCAGGAAGAAGCGTCGCCAGAGGGCCTTGCCCTCCTGCCGGCCGGCTTCCAGGGCCTGCTGGCGCAGGCGCTGCAGCACCGCCTGCAGCGCCTGGCGGGCCGGGGAGCCGATCGGCGGCAGCAGGCGCAGGGCCAGCTGGGTCTCCCCCGCCTCCACGGTGGCGGTGAGCGTGTCGATGGGGGGAGCATCCGCCACGCCGAACTCGCTCAGCAGGCAGCGCTCGGGGGTGACATCACGCACGACCAGCTCCCGGTTCGAGCCGAGCACCATGTCCGGCTCCTCGGCCGCTTCGCCCCCCTCCCGACAGGCCGGGGCCATCACCGCGGCCCGGCTGATCAGCACCTCGCCGGGGAGCACCGGCAGCTGGTCGGCCATCTCGCCATGGAGGGCCCGGCGGGCCAGGGGCACGAGCCGCTCCAGGGAGCGGTTGGTGTAGCAGAGGATGCGGGCCAGATCCGGCTGGTCGGCCTCGGCGCTGCGGCGCAGGGCGTCCTGGGCGGCCCGCAGCCAGGCGGGGCGATCGAGCAGGGCCACCATGCCGGCGGCGTCCCGCACGGGGGGCAGGCGAGGCGGCTGGCGGCAGGGCAGGTCGCCCTGGCGCAGGCCGCTGGCCAGGCGCAACACCGGCCCTTGATGGCGCACCACCTCATGGAGGGCGGCGTGCACCGCGCGCTCCAGGCCGAACACCGGGCTTCGACTCTCCCCCACCGGCGGCAGCTGGGCCGGATCCCCGACGAACACCAACCGGGTGCGGAAGGGATGGGCGCAGCGGAGGCAGATCTCCAGCAGGGTGCCCTCCACCATCGAGGCCTCGTCCACCAGCACCAGGCCAAGGTGTTCAAGGGCCAGGGCGGTCTGCTCGGTTTCCTCACAGCGCTCCAGGTCGCGCTCGCGGCGCAGCTTCAGGCGCAGCAGACGATGGATGGTGGAGGGATACCAGGGGGGATGGAGGCCGGTGCGCTCCAGCTGCTGGCGCAGCACCCCCACCGCCTTGTGGGTGGGGGCCACAGCAGTCCAGCAGAGGCCGGTGCGCTCCACATGCTCCAGCAGGCGGGAGGCGAGGAAGGTTTTGCCGGTGCCCGCATAGCCGCGGAGCACGAAGGGGAGGCCGTTGGGCGGGGGCTCCAGCCAGGCGAGGAAGGCCCGCTCGGCCGCCTGCTGATCGGGGGTGAGGGGCGGGCGGTTCAGGGGGCCGCGCCCGGGAGGAGGGCGATGAGGCCCCACTGATGGGCCAGATGGAGGGGGGAGCCCACCAGGGCGAGGCCGGGGAGGGCCACCAGGGGCCCGAGCAGGCTGCCCACCAGCACCTCGGTGCGGGTGTGGCCGAGGTTTTCCTTCAGCGGCTTGAGGGCGGCGGCGCCGGCGACGGCTTCGGGAATGGCCGTGCTCTCCGGCAGGGTCCAGAGGCTGGTGGGCAGGGCGTTGAGCCGGGCGGCGGTGAGACCGGCGGCGCGGCGGACGCCGCTGGCGTCGTACAGGATGACGAAGGAGAGGGCGGCGGCGAGGGCGAAGAGGGGCGATTGGAAGCCCTCACTCCAGCCGATCGCGGCGGTGGTGCCGGTCATCAGGGCGGAGTGGCTGGAGGGCATGCCGCCGGTTTCGAACAGCACCGCCGGCCGCCAGCGGCCATGGCGCACCAGCTCCACCGCCAGCTTGGAGAGCTGGGCCAGCCCGCAGGCGGCCAGGCCCCACCAGAGCACGGCGTTGTCGGCGAGATCCCGCAGCATCAAGAGGGCGTGGCCGGAGTCTGAGGCGGCGGGAAGGCTCATCGATCGCGGCTGGTGATGAAATCGGCCAAGGCCAGCAGCGGGGCGGCGCGCTCGCCGGTTTCGCCGGAAGACCAGGGGGCGAGGGCCTGCTTGGCCTCCGCCACCAGGGCTTCGGCGCGGCGGCGCGATTCCTCCAGCCCGAGCAGCTTGGGATAGGTGGTCTTGTCGGCGGCAAGGTCCTTGCCGGCGGTCTTGCCCAGCACCTCGCTGCTGGCGGTCACATCGAGGATGTCGTCGATGATCTGGAAGGCGAGGCCGATGCCGCGGGCGTAGGTGCGAAGGGCGTCCAGGAGCGGTTCGGGGGCGCCGGCCACCAGGGCGCCGGTGAGCACGCTGGCGCGCAGCAGGGCGCCGGTTTTGTGGAGGTGGATGTATTCGAGAGTGTCCAGGTCGACCGGTTTGCCCTCGCATTCCAGGTCGACCACCTGGCCGCCCACCAGGCCGGGGGCGCCGGAGGCGAGGCTGAGTTCGGCCACCACCTGCAGCAGCCGTTCCGGCGGCACGCCGGGGCTGCGCAGGGCCACC
>JBILEP010000280.1:0-3341 GCA_044352045.1 Cyanobium sp.
CTAAGCAGCAGCTGATCCGGGGGCGTGCCCGCCTCGGCCAGCTGCTGCAGGGCGGAGGTCAGCGCGTGCTGGAACAGCTCCAGCGAGGGCCGGCCCCGGCAGAGAGCGGCCGGATCGGCCAGCAGGTGGGGATCGCTGAGCTGAAGAATTCGCAAGCCCTTGGCCGCCCAGGGGGTAACGGATGCTCCAAGGTGGAGGAGCCGATTTAAGTTTGCCCTGCCGCACCGCGTCTGCCATGCCCTCCATCCCCCCCGGCACCCGCCAGCGTTGCAACCTCTGCAAGGTGGAGATCCAGGGGATGGCGGGCGGCAACGACCTGGTGCACTTCTCGATGGGGGCGCCGGGCAGCCGCGCCAAGCTCTGGGCCCGCGTCTGCCAGTACCTGCGCAGCCCCGAGCAATGCCGCCAGTGCCTGAACCAGGATCCGACCCTACGGGGCGAGGTGATCGCCAGCGATTACTACGCGGAGGCGCCGGTGCTCGACCTGGGCAGCCTGGGGAAGGCGGGAGCCGCCAGCGGTGGTTCGGGCGACCATCCCTTAGGGTGAAACCAAGCCCGCCGGGCCGGACCCTGTCCTGACGCACCGCCCTGGCAGGGGCTGGCCAGGGACCGGGTCCTAGAGGACGCAACCGCGGCCCGGGCGGTCCCGCCGACCCGGTATCCGTTTTGCCGCACCCCCTGATCGCCGATCTCGAACGCCTTGCCGCCCAGGTGGCGGCCCAGGCCGGTCTTGAGCTGCAGGGCGTGGAGGTGCTCACCCACCGCATCCCGATGACGGTGCGGGTGCGGGTGCAGCGCCGCGATGGAACCGACGTGAGCCTCGACGAATGCGCTGCCCTCAGCAGCCCTCTCGGCGAGGCTCTGGAGGCCAATGGCCTGATCGAGAGCGCCTACGTGCTCGAGGTCAGCAGCCCCGGCATCGGCGACGACCTGCGCAGCGACCGCGACTTCGACAGCTTCCGCGGCTTTCCCGTCGAGGTGCTGCGCCGGGAGAGCGACGGCGGCCCGTCCCGCCTCACGGGGCTGCTGCTCGGCCGGGACGCCCAGGCCCTGCTGCTCAACCTGCGGGGTCGCACCGTGCGCATCCCCCGCGAGGAGGTGGAGCAGGTGCGCCTGACGAGCCCCGAGGCCGATCCCTGATCGCCACCACAACCGAATCCCCACAACCGAATCCCCATGGCGCTTGTACTGCTGCCCGGCCTGAACAACCTGATCGAGGACATCAGCGACGAGAAGAAGCTGGCGCCCCAGGTGGTGGAGGCCGCCCTGCGCGAGGCCCTGCTCAAGGGCTACGAGCGTTACCGCCGCACCCTCTATCTGGGCATCAGCGAGGACCCCTTCGACGAGGAGTACTTCAGCAACTTTGACGTCGCCCTCGATCTGGAGGAGGAGGGCTACCGCGTCCTGGCCAGCAAGATCATCGTCGACGAGGTGGAGAGCGAGGACCACCAGATCGCCATCGAGGAGGTGCGCCAGGTGGCCGAGGACGCCCAGATCGGCGACACCGTGGTGCTGGACGTGACGCCGGAGAAGGACGACTTCGGCCGCATGGCCGCCGCCACCACCAAGCAGGTGCTGGCCCAGAAGCTGCGCGATCAGCAGCGGCGCATGATCCAGGAGGAATTCGCCGATCTCGAGGATCCGGTGCTCACCGCCCGGGTGATCCGCTTCGAGCGGCAGAGCGTGATCATGGCGGTCAGCAGCGGCCTGGGGCGCCCGGAGGTGGAGGCGGAGCTGCCGCGCCGCGATCAGCTGCCCAACGACAACTACCGCGCCAACGCCACCTTCAAGGTGTTCCTCAAGGAGGTGAGCGAGGTGCCGCGGCGTGGGCCCCAGCTCTTTGTGAGCCGCGCCAACGCCGGCCTGGTGGTGTATCTGTTCGAGAACGAGGTGCCTGAGATCCAGGAGGGTTCGGTGCGGATCGTCGCCGTGGCGCGGGAGGCGAACCCCCCCTCCCGATCGGTGGGACCCCGCACCAAGGTGGCGGTCGACAGCGTTGAGCGGGAGGTGGATCCGGTGGGCGCCTGCATCGGTGCCCGCGGCTCCCGCATCCAGCAGGTGGTGAACGAGCTGCGGGGCGAGAAGATCGATGTGATCCGCTGGTCGCCCGATCCAGGCCAGTACATCGCCAACTCCCTCAGCCCGGCCCGGGTGGAGATGGTGCGCCTGGTGGATCCCGAGGGCCACCACGCCCACGTGCTGGTGCCCCACGACCAGCTCAGCCTGGCGATCGGGCGAGAAGGCCAGAACGTGCGCCTGGCGGCGCGCCTGACCGGCTGGAAGATCGACATCAAGAACGCCCAGGAGTACGACCAGGCCTCCGAGGACGCCGTGGTCTCCCAGCTGATTGCCCAGCGCCAGGAGGAGGAGGCCCTGCAGGCCGAGGCCGAGGCGCGCCTAGAGGCGGAGCAGGCCGCCCGGGCCGAGGAGGATGCCCGGCTGCGGGAGCTCTACCCCCTGCCCGAGGACGAGGAGGACTACGGGGCCGAGGCGTACGACGAGGGCGAGGCCGAACCCAGCGCGGAGGAGGAGCTGGCGCCTGACGCCGAAGCGGCGGAGAGCGAGGAATCCGTGGCCGAGGAGGCGGAGGAGGAGCGGTGAGCTCCAGCCAGCGGCCGGTCCTGCGGCGTTGTGTGGCCTGCCGCCGCCTGGAGGATCGCCAAGCCCTTTGGCGGGTGATCCGGCTGGCGGAGGGGGGTCTCGCCCTCGACCTGGGGATGGGCCGCTCCGCCTATCTCTGCCCCACCGGCGCCTGCCTGGAGGAGAGCCGCCGGCGCCGAAGGCTGCAGCGGGCGCTGCGCTGCCCGGTGCCGGACGCGATCCTCGCCACCCTGGCCCAGCGCCTGGAGACCGACAAGCCCGCAGGCTCTGAGGCAAGATGAACGATGGCCGTGGCGTATGCGCGGCTCGCCGGGAATTCGGGTTCACCCGCGATTCCCTCAGCGGAGCGGGCCTTCGGGCCCGACCGGTGGCCAACCCGGCCACGAGCGGTGGCCCAGCCGGGCCCCGATCCCATGGAGACCTGAATGACCAGCAGCGGCAAAGTCCGAATTTATGAGCTCTCCCGGGACCTTGGCCTGGACAACAAGGACGTGCTCGACGCCGCCGAGAAGCTCAAGATCGCCGCGCGTAGCCACAGCAGCTCGATCAGCGACGACGAGGCCCAGCGCATCCGCACCCTGATCAGCCGGGCCAATGGCGCCCCTGGGGCCGCGGCGCCTGCCGCCCCGCCCGCTCCCGTGGCGCCTGGCAAGGCGATCCTGGCGGTGCGGAAGGCCGCCTCCGAGCCGGTGCCGCTCAAGGCGCCGTCCGGCGCCGTGGCCGCGCCCCCCCCGCGGCCG
>JBILEP010000281.1:0-3335 GCA_044352045.1 Cyanobium sp.
TGCGGGTCACCTCCGTGCCCGGACTGATGGTGAGCACGTCGTAGACCACCTGCTCCAGGCGGGCCTGCTCGGGATGGCCCGCCAGGCCCTCCACCACGATCTCGCTGAGCAGCACCCGTGGCTCCTGGCTGTCAGCCCGCGGGGGCGCCGGTTGGCCGCTGGGGGCCGGGGCGCCCGCGGGGGGCTGCGCCGGTTTGGTGCCCGGCGCATCGCCGAGGGGGGCAAAGGGATCGGAGGAGGGCGCCGCTGGCGCGGGTGTCCCTGGCGCGGGCGCCGCTGGCGCGGGGGCGCCTGGCACGTCGGTGGTCGGCGCCGCAGGGGCTGGGGTTTCAGCCTTCGGCGCCTGGGCGATCGGCGCGGCGGCAGCGGCGGTGGGCGCTTCGGCCCGCACCGGGCCGCCGGCCAGCAGCGCCAGGGCCAGCAAGGGCGCCCCCGCGGCCAGGCCTGGCGGGATGGCAGGGCGGAGCAAGGTCGACCTGCGGAGGCGAACGCCGGGCATGGGGGGACTTCGGAGCGGCCAGGCCGCACATCGACGCAGACCTTACCGGCAGCCGCGGGGTTCAGGACAGACCCCTTGGACCCGTTTGAGGACCTCCCCGTAGGCCTCGATCACCCCGCCCAGGTCCTGGCGGAAGCGGTCCTTGTCGAGGATGCGGTCGGCGGCGTCAGCGGTGGCCCGGTCCCAGAGGCGGCAGGTGTCAGGGCTGATCTCATCGGCCACCACCAGCTCCCCCTCCGCCGTGAAGCCCAGCTCGATCTTGAAATCCACCAGCTCCAGCCCCACCGAGGCGAACAGCTCCCGCAGCTCCCGGTTCACCAGCAGCGCCAGCTCCCCGAGCCGCTCGCGCTCCGCCGGGCTGAGCAGCCCCAGGCGCTCCAGCCGCGCCTCGCTGAGCAGCGGATCGCCCAGGGCGTCGTCCTTGTAATACAGATCCAGCAGCGGCGGCTCCAGCGCCGTGCCCACCGCGATCGGCATCTGCCTGCACAGCGAGCCGGCGGCCAGATTGCGCACCACCACCTCCACCGGCACGATCCGCACCGGTCGCACCAGCATCCAGCGCTCGCCGTCGATCCCCAGGTAGTGAGTGGGCACCCCCCGCCCGGCCAGGTGCTCGAACAGCAGGGCGGAGATGCGGCAGTTGAGCGCCCCCTTGCCCACCAGCTGGGCCTTCTTGACGGCGTTGAAGGCGGTCGCGTCGTCCTTGAACTCCACCGCATACCGATCCGGCTGGTCGGTGGCATGCACCCGCTTGGCCTTGCCCTCGTGGAGCAGCGGGCCGAGAACGGTGGCGGAGGGGGCGTCGGCGGTCATGGCGTCGGGGGGGTGGGTTCGGGGCTGTGGCCGCCGGGCGAGCGGGGGGAGCGGAGCTGGGTTTCCAACTGGCGGCTGCGGGCCGCCGCGGCCGGATCCCGCCGCCGCAGCCGCCATTCCCCATAGGCATCATCGAGGCGGCCGCTCAGGCGCAGGCGGCGCTCGATCGCCCGGGCGCTGGGGGGATCGAGATCGGTCTGCTCGTCGAGGATCTCCGTCACCAGGCTCCAGGCCCCGGCGGCGGCGGCCTGCTCCAAGGCCGCCTCCAGCAGCGCCTCCCGCTCCGCCAGCGGCAGGCCGTCGAACAACCGCACCGCCCGCTGCAGCCGCTCCGCCCCGGCCACGCCGCCCTCGCCCGAGGCCAGCAGCAGCTCGGCCGCGGCCCGGCGCAGACCGCGGCCCTCCAGGTGATCCGCCAGCAGCTCCACCGCGGGCCGACTGCGCACCGTGCCATCCTCCGCCCGCTGGATCGGCAGCAGCAGGCTCTGGAGGGTGGCGGGATCGGCGGCGCTGAGCCGCTCCAGGGCCAGGGCGGCGCGGCGGTGATCCAGGGCGGCGGTGGCGGCCCGCCACTGCAGCAGCAGCCACTGCACCCGGCCGGCTCCTGGACCCGGCCCGTAGCGGCCCAGCACCTCCAGGGCGGCCTGGGGCGCCTGGCAGCTGAGCAGCACATCGGCGTTGGCCAGCACCACGGGCAGGGGCTGGGGCGCCGGATCGATCGCCAGCAGCCGCTGCCGCAGCCGCTCCAGCCGCAGCCGGTCGTCCTCCGCCAGGCTGCGGCGGCAGAGGGCGTCGAGCCCCGCCAGGTCGGCGCTGGCCAGGCGCGCGGCGAATTCCGCCTCCGAGAGGGGCGCCAACGGAGCGGCGGCCGGCGTGGGGGCGGGAGCGACGATCACCGGAACCGCCGGTGCAGCCGCCAACGGAGCTGGGCTGATCAGGGTGAGGGCCGCCGCCAGCGACGCCGCCGGAGCCGCTGCCAAGGCCTTCCGCCCCGGGGCCCGGCGCCGCGGAAGCAGGTTCGCTGTCGCAGGCACGGACACGGTCACCGACAATTACAGAAGCCCCTCGCGCGGGCGGCCCCAGGGAGCGCGCCCGGCCGCTCAACCTACCGGCGCCCGCGCTTCCCCGGCTCCCCTCCCCCCACGCCTCCCCTCCCGCCCCATGGCCGCCAGCCCCGCCAACCTCCCCCCGCCCGAGCGGATCCTGGTGGTGGGCGGCGGCGGCCGGGAGAACGCCCTGGGCTGGGCCCTGGCCCGCTGCCCCGGCGTCGAGGCGGTGTGGGTCAGCCCGGGCAACGGCGGCACCGCCGAACTGGCCGGCTGCCGCCAGCTGGCGATTGCGGAGGACGACCCCGACGCCCTGGCCGCCGCCTGCGCCGAGCTGGCCATTTCCCTGGTGGTGGTGGGACCGGAGGCGCCCCTGGCGGCCGGCCTGGCCGACCACCTGCGCGCCCGGGGCCATGCCGTCTTCGGCCCCGGCGCCGATGGGGCCCAGCTGGAGGCGAGCAAGCAATGGGCCAAGGCGCTGATGCGGGAAGCCGGCGTGCCCACCGCCGCCTACTGGCCCGCCAACCGCCTCGAGGACGCCCTGGCGGTGCTGCGGCAGCAGAACCGGCCCCTGGTGGTCAAGGCCGATGGGCTGGCCGCCGGCAAGGGGGTCACCGTGGCCACCAGCGTCGCCGAAAGCGAGGCCGCGATCCGGGCGGTGTTCGAGGGCCGCTTCGGCTCCCCCTCCTTGGTGCTTGAGGAGTGCCTCAGCGGTCCGGAGGTGTCGGTCTTCGCCCTCACCGATGGCAGCGCCATGGTGCTGCTGCCCCCCGCCCAGGACCACAAGCGCATCGGCGAGGGGGACACCGGCCCCAACACCGGCGGCATGGGCGCCTATGCCCCGGCGCCCCTGCTCGACGCCGCCGGCCTGGAGCGGGTGCGCCGGGAGGTGCTCGAACCCACCCTCGCCCGTCTGCAAGCCCGGGGCGTCGACTACCGCGGCGTGATCTACGCCGGCCTGATGCTCACCGCCGACG
>JBILEP010000282.1:0-3328 GCA_044352045.1 Cyanobium sp.
ATGCTCAGGCGCTCCCGGATCTCCACGGGGGCCGTGCGGTGGCTGAGGCCGATGACGGCGAGGTGCATGGAGGCGGATCCGCGGCCGGAACTCAGCGCAGGGCGATGCTCTGGGCGCCGGGCTTGATGTGCACCGTGGTGGTGAAGCGGGCGGTGTTGTCGAGGGTGCTGATCACCAGGCTGCTGGTGCGGGTGCAATCCTTCTCGAACTTCACCCCATCGAAGAGCAGGCCGTCGGTGATGCCGCTGGCCGCGAACACCACGTTGGCGCCGGAGGCCAGCTCCTCGGCTTCGTACACCTTGTCGGGATCGTTGATGCCCATCTCGGCCAGGCGGGCCAGGTTGCCCTCGCGGGTGAGGCCCTCCCATTCCTTGGTCTGGGCGACGGCGGGGTCATACACCAGCTGGCCCTGGAAATGTCCGCCCAGTGCCCGCAGGGCGGCGGCGGAGATCACCCCCTCGGGAGCGGCGCCGATGCCCATCAGGCAATGGGTGCCGGTGCCGGCGAAACCGGCGGCGATGGCGGCCTGCACGTCGCCGTCGGAGATCGGCTGGACGCGGGCGCCGGTGGCGCGGATCTCCGCGATCAGATCCTTGTGGCGGGCGCGGTCCATGACCACAATCACCAGTTCGTCCTTGGCCACCCCAAGGCACTGGCTGAGGATCTCGATGTTTTCGGTGGCCGACTTGCGGATGTCCACCTTGCCCTTGGCGGCCGGCGGCGCCGCCAGTTTCTTCATATAGAAGTCGGGGGCGTTGAACAAACCGCCGCGGTCGGAGGCGGCGAGCACCGCCATCGAGCCCCGTTGGCTGTTGGCGCAGAGGTTGGTGCCCTCGCAGGGGTCGACGGCGAAGTCAACGCCCGGGCCGCTGCCGCTGCCCACCTCCTCACCGATGTAAAGCATCGGCGCTTCGTCGCGCTCCCCCTCGCCAATGACGATGCGCCCCTGCATGGCGATCTGCCCCATGCGCTCCCGCATCGCTTCAACGGCGGCGGCGTCGGCCTCGTTCTTGAGCCCCATGCCAGTCAGCCGGGCGGAGGCGATGGCGGCCTGTTCGACGACTTCGAGAATTTCCTGGATGAGAGAACGATCCACAACTGCTCGGCGAGGGAATGGGAGCTTCGCGAGCGATCGGTTCAGCGATCGGCAGAGGAGAACGATGCCCTGAGGGGCGCCGTGCCCTGGCGAAGGCACGGAGGTGGGGCACAGTGGGGAGGCCCGGAGAGGAAGCCGGAAACACCGGCCGCCGCGAACCCTCTGGCGTGTCGGGAAGCGGCGTCATCGTATCAGCGTGGCCGGCGGCGTCCCACGGCACGGCGGGGCGGTGCGGGTGCTGGCCGCTCTTTACAATGACGCACCGTTTCCCGGTAGAAGTCCATGAGCACCAAGCCCCTGGTGGTCTCCCCCTCCATCCTCTCGGCCGACTTCTCCCGCCTCGGGGACGACGTGCGCGCCGTCGACGCCGCCGGAGCTGACTGGATCCACGTGGACGTGATGGATGGCCGCTTCGTGCCGAACATCACCATCGGCCCATTGATTGTCGAAGCGCTGCGGCCTGTCACCAGCAAGCCCCTCGACGTTCACCTGATGATCGTGGAACCGGAGCGCTACGTGCCGGAGTTCGCCCGAGCCGGTGCCGACATCATCTCGGTGCAGGTGGAGGCCTGCCCCCATCTGCACCGCAACCTGGCCCAGATCAAGGAGCTGGGCAAGCAGGCGGGGGCGGTGCTCAACCCCAGCACGCCGATCGACACCCTGGAGTACTGCCTCGAGCTCTGCGACCTGGTGCTGATCATGAGCGTGAACCCCGGCTTCGGTGGCCAGAGCTTCATCGAGAACCAGGTGGACAAGATCCGCTCCCTGCGACGCCTCTGCAACGAGCGGGGCCTCGATCCCTGGATTGAGGTGGATGGGGGCATCAAGCCTGGCAATGCCTGGAAGGTGATCGAGGCGGGCGCCAACGCGATCGTGTCGGGATCCGGCGTATTCGGCGCCAGCGATTACGCCACGGCCATCGAAGGCATCCGCACCAGCCGGCGGCCGGAGCCGGCGCTGGTCTGAGGCGGGCAAGGCGCTGGGGCTGTGGGCGGATGTTGGCGATTCCTTCGGCTCTGTGCACGCTGGTGGAACTTCCCCCCAGCCCCGATGCCCTCCGCCTCGACCCCTCGCCGGGTTCAAAGCCTGCTGTGGCTGCCCCTCCTGGCCGTTTCCCTGGCGGCCGGCAGCGCCCAGGCCGGAGTTCACTCCCTCAGCAAGCTGTTCGTGTTCGGAGACAGCCTCTCGGACAGCGGCAACAGCAAAGCGATCAGCAACGCGGCGTCGGCAGGGACGGTGACCTTCCCCCCCGCCAACCTCGGGTATGTGGGGGGCCGCTTCACGAACGGTGAAGTGGCGGCCGAATACCTCTGGAAGGCGTTCAATCCCGGCGATACAAGCTTCCAAGCATCCCTGATTCCGGGCGGCACAAACTTCGCCATCGGCGGCGCCACCTCGGGTCAGAAAAACTTCATTCAGGTGTGGCCCATCACGCCGGACGCTCTCAAACCTGCCTACGCCAACCTGGGCAATGCCTGGCAGCTGAATCAGTTCCTCACTCCCAGTCTGCCTAGCTTCGATCCGGAAACATCGCTGTTTTTGGTGTGGTTCTACCCGAACGATGCCTTCTGGAATGGGGCCACCAGCGGAGTGAGTGTGGGTAGTTTTGATGGCAGCACACCGCCTGCAGGCCTGAAGGAGACGGCGGTCTACAACATCAAAGGCACGATCGAAAAACTGGCCAGCTACGGGGCCAAGAACTTTCTGGTCCCCAACACCCCTGACCTGGGGCTGGTGCCTGAATTCATCAACAACCCCGTGCAAAGCGCCTACTTCAGCCAGATCAGCAGCGCGTTCAACACCCTCCTGGCCGAGAATCTGAACGGGCTGGCGATCAGCCGCCCCGATCTGGACATCGTGGCCTTCCAGACAGACGATCTGTTTGCCGAGGTTCGCGCCAATCCCGGTGCTTTCGGATTCAGTGATGTCTCCAATCGCTGCCAGACAACCGCCATTTGCGCCAACGGTTCGGCTGCGGACCAAGCCAGCTTTCTGTTCTGGGATGGCTCCCATCCCACCACCGCTGGGCACCAGATGATCGGCCAGCGCTTCTACCAGTCGGTGTATGACGTGCCCGGCCCCCTGCCCGCAGCCGGTGCCGCCGCCGCCTATGCCTGGAGCAGGCGGTTGAGGGAGCGGCTCAGGCTTCGCTGCCAAAAAACCAGCCGTAGCTGTGCAGACCGATGCCCAGTAGGTTGACGCCGATGTAGCAGACCGCCAGCACGACCAGGC
>JBILEP010000092.1:0-7292 GCA_044352045.1 Cyanobium sp.
CCGATGGCGAACACCCCAGGGTTGTTGAGGCCGATCACATCGCCGGGATAGGCGTCCTCCACCACTTCCCGGTCCTGGCCGAAGAGCTTCTGGGGCCGCGACAGCCGGATGGTGCGGCCGCTGCGGGCGTGTTGCACGCTCATGTCCTTCTCGAAGCGGCCGGAGCACACCCGCACGAAGGCGACCCGGTCGCGGTGGCGGGGGTCCATGTTGGCCTGCAGCTTGAACACGAAGCCGCTGAATTCCGGCCGCAGCGGATCCACGGCACCGCCACGGGCCGGGCGGGCGGTGGGCCGCTCCGCCAGATCCAGGAAGGCATCGAGGAAGGGACGCACCCCGAAGTTGGTCATCGCCGAGCCGAAGAACACCGGCGAGAGATCACCGCGATGCACCTGCTCCAGATCCAGTTCGGCCCCGGCGCCATCCAGCAGCTCCAGCTCCTCCAGGGCGCTCTTGAGCAGCTCGCTCTCCACCAGATCCGCCAGAGCAGGGTCGTCGAGGGCGAGGAGCCGCTCACCCGCCTGGCGGCCCCGCTCGGCCCGCTCAAACAGGATCACCTCACGGCTGCGGCGATCGATCAGGCCCCGGAAGCGATCGCCCCCACCGATCGGCCAGTTCACTGGCCAGCAGGCCAGGCCGAGCTCCTGCTCAATCTCATCGAGCAGCTCGAGGGGGTCACGCCCCGGCCGGTCCATCTTGTTGATGAAGGTGAAGATCGGAATCCGGCGCAGCCGGCACACCTCGAACAACTTGCGGGTCTGGGGTTCGAGGCCCTTGGCCGCGTCCTCCAGCATCACCGCGTTGTCGGCGGCGGCGAGGGTGCGGTACGTGTCCTCGGAAAAGTCCTGGTGGCCGGGTGTGTCGAGCAGGTTGACCGTGTGGCCGGCGTAGTCGAACTGCAGCACGGTGGAGGTGATCGAGATGCCGCGTTGCTTCTCGATCTCCATCCAATCGGAAGTGACCTTGCGCTGCTCCCCCTTGGCCTTCACCGCTCCGGCCTGCTGGATGGCGCCTCCATAGAGAAGCAGCTTTTCGGTAAGGGTGGTCTTGCCCGCGTCGGGGTGGGAGATGATCGCGAAGTTGCGGCGCCGCGCCACCGCCTGGGCCAGCTCGGCCGCGGTGGGGGCAGCGCCGTCGGGGGTGGCGGGACTCATGGGGCCAGCCTGCCAGGCAACCGCCCCTGCACCCGCAGGTACTGGTCGGCATGGGTTGTGAGCACCAACCCCTCCAGCCCCGAGATCGCCAGCTGGGCGCCCACCTCCTCGGGGGTGAAGGCCGCCCGCAGGGAATGGCCGTAATCGGCGCGCACCAGCGGATCAAGGCTGGCACCGTGCTCCCGCACCAGCCGCTCCAGGGCCGCCTCATCGGCGGGGCGGCGCAGATCCTGCAGGAACAGCACCGCCCCGGGGGCCGCCAGTTGGCGCACGGTGCGCCAGAACAGCTGGGGATCGTGCAGATGGTGCAGCAGGCTGTTGCTCACCAGGGCGGAGAAGCGACGGCCGACCAGGGAGGGACAGGGCAGCCGCTCGAGCAGGAAGCAGGGGGAGGGACGCCCGGGCGTCAGGGCCTGTCGCCGCCCCTCGGCGATCGCCAGCATCGCGCCGGAACCGTCGACACCCAGCACCTGGGCGTCGGGGCAGAGCTCAGCCAGGGGGAAGGTGAGATTGCCCGGTCCGCAACCCAGATCGAGGATCGCTGGCCCCAGATCCGGCCCGTGGAGCTCCAGCAGCCGTTCCACCAGCTCCAAGTCGCTCCGGGAGAAGTCGGCATCGGCATAGGCGCGGGCCTGGTGGGGATCATCCATGAGCTCGGGCTCGGGGATCCGCTCCATCTCCAGTCCAGTCAGCAGGTGGTCACCGACGCTGGCATGGGGACCGGGTGGGGCGGGCGCCGACGGCTGCTGAGTCCGTTGAGCTGCGCGTTTGGCAAAACCTGGGCGAGCGGGGCGGCGCGATCGCGGCACAACCAGCAGCCGACTGCCCGATTCCATCAGCAGCTTCCGGCAGAGCCTTAAAAGCCGCTGAAGCGGGGCGATCGGCAATTTCCCACCCGCCTGCCGCCTTTGGCCGGCCCTGATCCCAAGGCAGCCACCAGCGACGCTGTCGCTGGTGGCTGCCGCCGCTTGCAGCCCCCATCCCTGGCGTTTAAGGTGCGCGCCGTCGCCGTTGATCCGTTCGTGACCCTCACCCCCTCCCGTCCTGACGCGGCCGCTTCCGAGCTTCTGGAGATGGAGAACGCCCTGCGGGCGACGGGCGAGGCGCCTCTGGAGCGGCGATCCGGCGATGCCTTCCCGCCCACGGCGCCGGCGGCCAATCCGGTCTTCTTCCGCACCTACTCCCGCCGCCGCGAGACCAGCCGCGAGAGCTGGCCGGAGGTGGTGGAGCGCAACCTCGGCGGCCTGCACCGCCTCGGTCACCTCAGCGACGACGAGGTGACCCTGCTGCGCCGCATGCAGCTGGAACAGAAGGCCCTGCCCTCCGGCCGCTGGCTGTGGATCGGCGGCACCGACTGGATCGACGACCCTGAAAACTTCTCCGGCGCCTACAACTGCACCTCCACCAACCTGGTCGACTGGCAGGCCTTCGCCCTGATGATGGACCTGGCGATGATGGGATGTGGCACCGGCGCCATCATTGAGCCGCACCTGATCGAGCGGTTGCCGGCGGTGCGCAACGAACTGGCGATCGAAATCGTCAGCGACATCGGCGTCACCCCCGCCGGCGCACGCCAGCAGCGCACCAGCCACCGGGTCGATGACCACCGGGTGACGATCAAGGTGGGCGACACCCGCTCCGGCTGGGTGGACAGCTATCGCCTGCTGCTGGAGCTCAGCAGCGACGGACGCTTCTCCGGGCCGGTGCAGGTGGAGGTTGACCTCGCCGACGTGCGCCCGGTGGGCGAACCGCTGCGGGGCTTCGGCGGCATGGCCAACCCGGTGAAACTGCGGGATCTCTACGGCCGGGTGGCCCAGATCCTTAACCGTGCCCGGGGTCGTCAGCTCACCTCGGTGGAGTGCTGCCTCCTGATCGACGAAGCGGCGGTGACGATCGTGGCGGGCAACATCCGCCGCAGCGCCGGCATGCGCCAGTTCGCCGCCGATGACCGGCCCGCCGCCACCGCCAAGGACAACCTCTGGCAGCAGGACGCCGAGGGCAACTGGCGGATCGATCCGGAACGGGATGCCCTGCGGATGGCGAACCACACCCGCGTGTTCCACAGCCGCCCGGATCGGGCCACGGTGCTCGAGGCGGTGAACAAGCAGTTCCAATCTGGCGAAGGCGCCATTCAGTTCGCCCCGGAGGCGATCGCCCGCTCCAACGCCGACCTGCTCTCCACCCCCGAGCTGCGCGAGGAGTTCGTGGGCATCTATTGCGACCAGGGCCGGGAGGAAGCCGGCCGCTGGCTGCAGCTCCACCACGCCGGCATCTCGGCGGCCGAACTGGAGCACCGCCTCGGCCGCTACGGCCTCAACCCCTGCGGCGAAATCCTCGGCGCCGATTTCCACTGCAACCTGGCGGAGATCCACCTCAACCAGATCGATCCCCACGACGAGCTGGCCCAGGAGGAGGCCTTCCGGGCCGGCGCCATCTCCGTTGCCTGCCTGCTCAACCATCGCTTCGAGGTGGAGCGCTACCGCCAGAGCCGCGCCTGGGATCCGATCGTGGGGGTGAGCTTCACCGGCCTGTTCGACTTCTTCGTGCATGCCTTCGGCACCCCCTGGCTGCAGTGGTGGGAGGCCGGCCGGCCAGATTCCGAGGAGGGCCGGGCCTTCCGCGAGGGGGAAGCCCGCTACCTGAGCCGCTGGCGCGAAATCGTCCATCAGGCCGTGGGCGAATACTGCGACCGCCACGGCCTGCGCCGCCCCAACCGCTGCACCACCGTCCAGCCCGCCGGCACCAAGAGCCTGCTCACCGGCGCCTCACCGGGCTGGCATCCGCCCAAGGCCCAGCGCTTCATCCGCCGCATCACCTTCCGCAAGAACGACCCGGTGGCCCTGGCCTGCCTGGATTACGGCTATTCGATCGTGCCCAGCCAGAGCGACAAGGACGAGAACGGCCGGCTGCTCGATGATCCCTTCGATCCGCGCTGCAGCGAATGGCTGGTGGAGATTCCTACCGAAGTGAGCTGGGCCAACCTGCCCGGCGCCGACCGGGTGGAGATCAACACCTTCTCGGCTTTGGCCCAGTTCGACTTCTACATGCAGGTGCAGCGGCACTACACCAGCCACAACACCTCCGCCACGATCGAATTTAGGGAGCACGAAATCGAACCGCTGGCAGATGCGATCCATCACGCCATCGACAACGGCGAGGGCTACATCTCCGCCGCCCTGCTCGCCCGCTTCGACGCCAACGCCACCTTCCCCCGGCTTCCCTTCGAGCCGATCGATGCGGCCACCTACCAGCGCCTGCAGGCGGAAGTGGCGGCGCGGCAGCGCAACAGCGACTTCTTCGATGCCCTGCGCCGGCACGACGGCGGTGAACTGCAGGAGGCGGGCCCCGCCGGCTGCGATTCCGACAAGTGCCTGCTGCCCCTGGCGAAGCCGGAGAACTGACGGCCACGATGTCTGGTGGAGCAGGTGCGCCAGGCCGACGCCACCTTGGCGCGGTATCTGGGCGCGGCCAGCGGCTCTGGCAGGGGGCCAGCCTTCAGCCGCTGATGGCGCTCGACTGCCAGCGGCGGCTGACCCGGGAGCGCACCGCCCCCCTGCTCCCCGACCCGGGTCCTGCGGGGGCGCCCCTGCGGCCACGGTGAGAGCGCTTCAGAATGGAGGGTCCGCCAGCTGCAATGGCCGCCCGCAACCTGATTGCCCTCGCCTTGTTGGCGCTGGTTCCCTTGTCGATCGCTGCGGAGTGGCTCGGCTGGGGTGAGAGCGCAGTATTTGTTCTCTCTGCAGCCGCGATTCTGCCCCTGGCGGTGTGGTTGAGCACGGCCACCGAGGAGCTGTCGCTGATCCTGGGCCCCTCAATCGGGGCGCTGCTCAACGCCATCTTCGGCAACGCCACGGAACTGATCATCGCCCTGGTGGCCCTCAAGGCGGGGCTGGTGGACATCGTCAAGGCGAGCATCACCGGCACGGTGATGGCCAACCTGCTGCTCGCCCTTGGCCTTTCGATGGTCGTGGGTGGGGCGGGGCGGGCCGAGCAGCGCTTCCAGCCAGTGGTGGCACGGGTGAACGGCTCGGCGATGACCCTGGCGGTTCTCGCCATCCTTCTTCCCAGCCTGGCGGCCCTCTCCTCCGGCCAGGGCAGCGGCGGCGAAGGGATTCCCGGCAGCGAGAGCGAGCTTTTCTCCCAATTCGTCGCCTGGATCCTGCTGATCGTCTACGGGCTGACGCTGGTCTTCTCCCTGGGAACCCACCGCACCCTCTACGACGTGGCGGAGGTGGACCTGCCCGCCCAGGCGGCGACGGCGAGCCCGCGGCCGCCCCTGCTGCCCTGGCTGCTCGTGCTGATCGGCAGCACCGCCGCCCTGGCCTACGAATCCGAGCTGTTCGTTGGTGTGGTGGAACAGGTGACCGAGGGGCTGGGACTGTCGGCCGTATTCACCGGCGTGGTGGTGTTGCCCCTGCTCAGCGGCTTTTCCGAATACGTCACGGCGGTGACGCTGGCCCGCAAGAACAAGATGGACCTCGCGGTGTCGGTGGCGCTGGGGGCCACGCTGCTGGTGGCCCTGCTGGTGGTTCCCATCCTGGTGCTGAGCGGTCCTTTGCTGGGCCACCCGATCGACCTGCGCTTCAACCTCTACGAACTGGTCGCGGTGGTGGCGGCGGTGCTGGTCAGCAACCTGGTGAGCCTGGACGGTCGCTCCGACTGGCTGGAGGGTGCGCTGCTGTTGGCCGCCTATTGCATCCTGGCGGCAGGCTTCTTCTTCCAGTCCGCCCCGATCGCCTGAGCCCCTTTTCATGACCTCCGAGCGCGAGAGCAGCGTGCAGCGGCACCCTGAGCAGGCTGATGACCCCGTTCCGCCCTTCCGCGACGGCGGCCCATGGAGCCGCTTGAACCAGTCGGCCTCGCTGCAGTTGCTGCTCAGCCTGGGCCTCACCCTGGTGGGATTGGTGGTGGGCTGGCCGCCGCTCACGCTGATGGCGGGCGGTCTCAGCCTGCTGCTGTCGTTGTGGCAGCTGGTTCCGCCGCTGCTGCGCCGCCTCGCCGGCCGGATCGACGACATGCCCACGGCGCGGGTGCTGGCGGTGGGCGGGCTGCTACTCGGGTCAATCGCGGTGCCGCCGGCCCTGGGCTGGTGGGATCCGCTGCTGAACCTCTATCGATCCCGCAACTGGGAGGCGATCGGAGCGTTGGGGGAGGGGGTGATCGGTGCCTTCGGCCAGATCCTGGTGGCCCTGGTCGCCCTGTTCATCGCCTGGCGTCAGGTGATGGTGGACATGCGCCTGACCAGCCAGCAGAACCGCATCACCGAAGCGCAAACGATCGACAACTTCATCCACGGCATCTCCGAGATGATCATCGACGAAGAGGGGATGCTGGAGGACTGGCCCCTCGAGCGCATGCTGGCGGAGGGCCGGCTGGCAGCGGTGCTGAGCAGCATCGAAGCGGAGGGCAAAGCCAAAGTGCTGCGCTTCCTCTCCCATGCCCGCCTGCTGACGCCGCTGCGGCGTGATCAGCGGCTGGGGCGAGCTATTCTCGATGGGGAGGGCCACTACGAGGAGGACCGCTTCGCGGGCACCCCGGTGATCCGGCTGCATCAGATCCTGCGGGGGGCAAGCCTGGCGGGCTGCGATCTGCGCGGGGTGGATTTCAATGGCGCCGACCTGCGCGGCGCCGATCTTTCCGGGGCCGACCTGAGGGACAGCATCCTGGCGGGCGCCAATCTCGGCGGCGCCAACCTCAGCGGCGCCTGGCTGGAGGGGGCACGCTTCTTCTGGGGCCGCCCCCAAACCGCCACCCCCCAGAGGGCAGGCCACCCCCCCGACCCACGCAGCGGCGCCGGAAGCGGCGCCGTAGTGGAGAACGTGAACCTGACGGGAGTGCGGCAGTTGGATCCCCAGGCCCACTACTACCTGGCCTGCTGGAGCGGCGAGCGCTCCCGCTCCACCCTGCCAGGAGGAGCGCGGGGAATCGCCGATCAACTCGAACGCCTCGCCCCCCCTTGATGCCCCTGGCTCCCAGGACGCTGGCCATGGGAACATGGGAGAGCCCAATGTGGCAGCCCTGGAGGGGTGGTCGAGTGGTTGATGGCTCCGGTCTTGAAAACCGGCGACCCGCAAGGGTCCGTGGGTTCGAATCCCACCCCCTCCGTGTCTTGAGGATCCGCTGAGGTCAGAGCAAGTC
>JBILEP010000204.1:0-4360 GCA_044352045.1 Cyanobium sp.
TGACCCTGCCGCAGTGCACGGCTGGATCTACTGCACGATCCAGGAACAAAAGGAGCACTTCGAGGAGGAAAGTCACCAGGATCCAAGAGAGGGAGATCCAGCAGGAATCGAGAGAGGCAACGACGAATGGCCATTGAGACGTGTCCATGGCCATCAACCCGACAGCCAGCCCTGCCGTTCTCAATATCATGAGCCCGTGGTAGCTGAACCGCCTGACACAGCGCATGCTGGCAGCGTTGATTCTCCTGCTTGGCAGCATCACAGGCCCTACTCGAGAACCAAAGCGAGACCTCGAGTCAGGCCAGAGAGACCGCAGCACGAGCGAGCGAGTGCACGTTTGATCAACTCACCAAGCTTTGTTAAACTTTGCCCTCACGCCGAATAGCGAGTGAAGCATCCCGACGAGGCAAAAATAAATCCCGTCTGGAGACATGATGCCGTGACCACCCTTACCGACCGAACTCCTATTCGGTGTCATGAGGGGATGACTTGTGACAACACTATCAGAGTCAGCTTTGCACCGCCTCGTGGGGATGCTTCGCCATCGCAACAACGCGTGCGACGAAAAGCACCGAGCTACTTTTTGCCATTTATTCCTTCACATCTTCGTCACGACATCTCTCATCATCACCGCACCTTTAGGGCCAACTTCATAGCACAGCTCGCGACCTGCGAAGAAAGAATTAACGTCACGATGTTGGCGCACAGAAGAGGCGGCCCGGAAATCGCTGCTGATCACGCGACTTCGGCTTGACCATTAACTGACCGAAATTACCTTACCCAAGCTTACCAACGCTGTCATTGCCAGTCAGCATCCCTTGATGCTTGGTCGCAGTTGCGCCCTGACATACGCTGCAATGCTTGTCATTTTACCTTCACTTTCTCGTTGGATCCATCCCTGATTGCATCCAGACATAGACACCATCAGGACAAGTGCCTCAACGGTTCTAAACTTCTCATGGACTCCTGTTACTTCCGTGCAGCAAGATGACATCCTGACGCGCATCACAACCATCTCGGCTGCAATATCAATTTATTACTGAGCGGTGACTGGCTGCTCGGGGTGCATCGCTCTCTCTCGCCAGCAGACCTTGATGCCATGAGCAAAAACGGCATTCGCCGAGATTCACTGGAGCCTGGCTGGCACCATTCAGCGAGAGAATAATTTAGCACAGAAGATTAATCGTTCTTCTGGCCATTGAAAACTCCCGCCGCTAAAGAGCAGCGTACCCTCAATCCTCCACAAGCCGCTCCGCTTTCAGCAGGGCCTTCAGGTTGAGGCCCCGCACCGGATCGCGGCTCACCACCAGTGGCAGGCGGCCATTCCATTTCTCGATCCGCTGGTGCTCTAACAGCTCCGGGGTGAGGCCCGCCTGAAGCAGTTGCTGGGCCCGCGCCTCGCCCGCGGCGGCATGCACGCGGGCCTGAGCCAGGCGCTGGGCTTTGAGCGCCTCAAACTGCGCCCGCCGGGCATCCTGCTCCGCCACCTGCTTGGCTTCCACCGCCTGACGAAAGCCCGGGGAGAACTCGAGCTGCACCAGGTCCACGGCGTCCAGCGCCAGGTCATTGGCCGCCAACCGTGCCTGCAGCAGCTCAGCCAGGCCCCGCTTCAGCACCGCCCGCTCGGTGATCAGCTCCTCCGCCGTCAGCCTTGCCACCACCGCCTGCAGACCATCGTCGATCGCCGGCCGAATCAGGTGGCGCACGATCGCCTCCTCCTCCCCCAGCTGCCCATAGATCGCCGCCACCCGCTCCGGCCGCAGATGCCAGCTCAGGGTCACCTCCGCCTGCACGTCCTGGAGATCGCGGGAGGCCGCTTCGCTGCGCAGGCTCAGCGACTGCAGCCGCACGCTCAGCGGCCGCATGCTCTCCACTCCCGGCAACAGCGGATGCAGGCCCTCGCCCAACACCCTCTCCTGGACCGCGCCGAAGCGCAGCAGCACCCCCCGCGATCCAGCCGGCACCACCACGAAGAACTGGCTCACCAGCAGCAGCATCAACAACAGCAGCACCAGCCGCACAGGGCTCAGCCAGGGGGCCGGGGTGGGGGCTGATTCACCGATGCGGGCCCCATCGATGAGGGAGGTCATGGACACAGGCGGCCTGTCGCCCAGACCCTAGGGGTGATCGGCGTCGCGCTCGCGGAGGAGCCCGCTGGTTTCGATCACAAATCTGGATCGTTTGCACAAGAAATCGCGCTTGTTCTGATGGTCGTGCTCTCCATAGCCTTCCAGCATGGTGTTCAAGCTGCCGTGCCGGATTTCGCTTCCCAGCCCTCACTCGTGGATCTCCAATCCACCCTCTCCTCTCCCCCCAGCCTGGCCGGCATCGGGCTCACCCTGCTTACGGCGGTGGGCGCCTTCATCGCCACCAATCTCGATGACATCCTGCTGCTGTTGCTGTTCTTCTCCCAGATCCGCCAGCGCCGCGACGCCCTCGCGATTGTGGCCGGCCAGTACCTCGGCCTCGGCCTGCTGGTGATGGTCAGCCTCAGCGGCCAGCTTGGCCGCTCCTTCCTGCCCGGCCCCTGGCTCGGCCTGCTGGGGCTGCTGCCGATCAGCCTGGCGGTCTCCCGCTGGCTGGAGGCCGGCCCGAGCGATGGGGCGGAATCCAACGCCGCCACCCCCGCCGCCGGGGCCCTGGCGGTGGCGGCCCTCACCCTGGCCAACGGCAGCGACAACATCGGCGTCTACCTGCCGCTGTTCGCTCGCGCTGACCCCGGCCAGGCCCTGCTCACGCTGGGGGTGTTCGCGGTGATGGTCGCCCTCTGGTGCGTCCTGGCCTGGGGGCTCCTGCAGGCCCCCGGCCTCGGCGATCTGCTGCGCCGCCTTGGCCCCCGCCTGATGCCCGCCGTGCTGGTGGGCCTCGGCCTCGTTCTGCTGATCGACGCCCACACCTTCGCCCACCGGGGGCTGGCCCTGCTCGCCCTGCTGGCCCTCGCCGCCATGGCGGCCCCCCTGGCCAAGCGACCAGCACCCGCCCTCGGGCTCCTCCCCTCCGCCTCCTCCCGCCTTCCCTCGCCATGACCCTTCCGCCACTCCGCCGCCTGCTCCCCCTGCTGCTCGGCGCCCTCCTCTGCCTCTCCCTGGCCGCCCCGGCCCGGGCCGACGGCCGCGCCCAGCTGCACAACGACAGCAGCCACAACATCGGTGTGTTCCTGCACTTCAAGAAGGATCCGCCCGAGCGTCCCGCCCCCTTCGCTGTGCTGGCCCCCGGCCACGAAACCGACGACGACTTCGAGCTGGTCGGCCTGTACCTGCCCGCCGAGGTGGCCCTGAGCTGGCCGGATGGCGGCGAGTCCGCCACCACCGGACCCCGCATCGCCCGTGTCGCCGACGGCCAGCAGCTGCGGCTGAGCGACCCGATCGCCGACCCCGCGGCCCCAGCGGCGGCGCTGGAAGCCCCGACCTACCGCCTCAACCTGCCGCTGGCCGACCTGCTCGACGACAAGGCCGCCGCCACTCTCGCCGCGGAGCTGCCCGCCTTCTCCCAGGCCGATCTCGACGCCCAGCCGGAATCCGCTCCCACCGACTGAGCGGCGCCCACCCCTCCCCCGCATGCGCAACCCCAACCGTATCCGCGATCACCTCGCCAATGAGCGCACCTTTCTGGCCTGGATGCGCAGCGGCATCGCCCTGCTCGGATTCGGGGTCTTGATCGTGCGCATCCGCCTGCTGCGCCCGCCCCTGGCCCCCCAGCCGCCTGGCAACGGCTGGCGGTTGGGGCTGGCCTTCACCCTGGTGGGCCTGCTGATGGTGGTGCTCTCCGCCTTCCACTATTTCGGCGTGCGCAACGATATTGAAGACGACACCTACGACCCGCCGGATCGCTGGGTGCTGCTGGCCACCCTGGTGCTGCTCGCCCTCGGGTCCTGCGTCGTGTATTACGTGTTTCAGGTGCCCTTCGATCCAGCCTTGCAGGTGTTGGTGGACTGAACAGGGTCCGCCGCTCAGCCGCCCAGCTCCGGCAAGGGGCTCTGCAGAATCCCCAGCTTCACCAGCGCCACCACCGCCAGGGTGTAGGCGGTGGAGGTGGCCAGGCCCACCAGCAGCTCCCGGCGCGGGTTCCGCGGCGCCTCGCCGGCCCCCGGCAGCAGGGCCAGGGCGCCGCTCTGCATCAGCACGATCCCGAGCACGTTGCTCAGCCAGTAGCCCAGCACCAGTCCGGGGGAGAACCAACCCGGCTGCAGCAGCTGGGCGAGCTTCGCGAACCCCCAGGCCAGCGGCAGGTTGATGATCAGATCGTTCCACCAGCACAAGGGCGAGAGCAGCCAGCCCAAGCCCACCAGCAGCAGCGCCCTGGGCTCCAGGCGTGCCAGGCCGGCGGGCAGAAACCGGCGCAGGGGGTGGCGTGACTGGGG
>JBILEP010000283.1:0-3314 GCA_044352045.1 Cyanobium sp.
AGGCGCCGCCCTCCAGATACACCTCGGCCTCCACCGTGGGGGTGCCGCGGGAATCGAGCACCTCCCGGGCCACGATCGAATCGATCACCAGGTCGAGGGAGTCGTACACAGGGCGGCAGCGGCACCGCTGGATCCTATGGGCCCTCCCTCCCCAGCCTTCTGTGCCCCTGCCTACCGGCGCGGGCTCCCCTCGTCAGAATGGCGGCAGCGGTTGGTCGCCATGCGCCTGCTCCACACCATGCTCCGGGTCGGTGATCTGGAGCGCTCGATCGCCTTCTACACCGAGGTGCTCGGCATGCGCCTGTTGCGCCGCCGCGAGAATCCCGGCGGTCGTTACACGCTCGCCTTCGTGGGCTACGGGGAGGAGAGCGAGACGGCCGTGCTCGAGCTCACCTGGAACTGGGACACCGACCGCTATGCCCTCGGCGACGCTTACGGCCACATCGCCATCGGCTGCGAGGACATCCTCGCCACCTGCGAGGCCATCCGCGCCCGGGGCGGCCGGATCGTGCGCGAGCCCGGCCCGGTGAAGGGCGGCACCACGGTGATCGCCTTCGTGGAGGATCCCGATGGCTACCGCATCGAACTGATCCAGCTCGCCGCCGCCCCGGCCACGGCCGCCTGACATGGCCCTCGAGCGCCCTCCCCAACCCCCCGCCAGCCTCACCAGCGATCCCGATCGCTTCAGCGACGACGCCTGGGAGCTGCTGCTGGCCAGCCAGGACCAGGCCCGCCGCTGGCGCCACGGAACGATGGACGTGGAGCATCTTCTGCTCACCCTGCTGCAGGAGCCCCGCTTCGCCCCCTGGGTGGAGCCGCTGCCCCTCGACCCCGGCCGCCTGCTGGACCGGCTCGAATCGTTCTGCGCCGACCAGCCCAGCGCCCCCGGGGGCAGCCTGTTCATCGGTGACGCCCTGGAGGATCTGCTGGAAGCGGCGGACCGCCGCCGCGCCGCCTGGGGCTCACGGCTGCTCGATCTCCCCCATCTGCTGCTGGCCCTGGTGGAGGAGCCCCGCATCGGCGCCACCCTGCTGGCGGAGGAGGGCCTCAGCGAAGACCTGCTAACGCGCCAGATGCGGCCCGCCGAAAGCCGCGTCGCCCCCCGCCCCGAACCCCCAAGGGGCGAACCCCCCAGGGGGGAACCGCCGCGGGCGGCCCCCCCCCCGCTGACACCGCCGCCCGCCGCCGGCCCCGGCCCCGCCGCCCCCGAGGGGGAGATGCGTCTGGAGCAGGTCGAGGCCGGCTCGGCCCTGGAGCGCTTCGGCCGTGACCTCACCGCCGCCGCCCGCGCCGGCGAGCTCGACCCGGTGATCGGCCGCGACACCGAGATCCGTCGCCTGATCCAGGTGCTCTCCCGCCGCGGCAAGAACAACCCGGTGCTGATCGGTGAGCCCGGCGTGGGCAAGACGGCGATCGCCGAACTGCTCGCCCAACGGATCGTGGCCGGCGAGGTGCCGGACGCCCTGCGCGGCTTGCGCCTGGTGGCCCTCGACCTTGGCGCCCTGATCGCCGGCGCCAAGTTCCGCGGCCAGTTCGAGGAGCGCCTGCGCAGCGTGCTCCAGGAGGTGCGCGACAGCGACGCCACGGGCGAGGGCGTGGTGCTGTTCCTCGATGAGCTGCACACCGTGGTGGGCGGCGAGCGTTCCAGCCCCGACGCCGCCAGCATCCTCAAGCCCGCCCTGGCCCGGGGTGAGCTCCGCTGCATCGGCGCCACCACGCCGGAAGACTTCCGCCGCAGCATTGAAAAAGACCCGGCCCTGGAGCGCCGCTTCCAGCAGGTGGCGATCCGCGAACCCGACCGCGACACCTGCGTGCAGATCCTGCGGGGGCTGCGGGAGCGCTATGAGCTGCACCACGGCGTCACGATCGCCGACGGGGCCCTGGTGGCCGCCGCCCGCCTCGCTGACCGCTACATCAGCGACCGCTGCCTGCCCGACTCGGCGATCGACCTGGTGGACGAGGCCGCCGCCCAGCTGCGCATGGAGGTCACCTCCAAGCCCCAGGTGGTGGAGGCGGCGGAGCTGGAGCTGCGCGGCGTGGAGCTGGAGCTGCTCTCCGCCGAGGCCGCGCCCCTGGAGCGGCGGCTGGCCCTGCAGGAGCGACGGCGGCGCGCCCAGGATCAGCTCCAGGTGCTGCAGGAGCGCTGGTCGGAGGAGCGGGAGCGGCTGGCGGAGCTGCGGGAGCTGCTGCAGCGCGACGAAGACCTGCGCCACGCCATTGCCGAGGCCGAGCGGGACGGCGAGCTGGAGGAGGCGGCCCGGCTCCAGTACGACCAGCTCCACCATCTGCAGCAGCGGCGCCAGGCCCTGGAGGCCGAACTCCAGCGCGACCCGCTGCTGCGCGAGCAGGTGGAGGAGGGGGACATTGCCGATGTGGTGGCCCGCTGGACCGGTGTGCCGGTGCAGCGGCTGCTGGCCGGCGAGCGCCAGAAGCTGCTCGACCTCGAACGGCGGCTCGGGGAGCGGGTGATCGGCCAGCCGGAGGCGGTGGCCGCCGTGGCGGCGGCGATCCGGCGGGCCCGGGCGGGCATGCAGGCCCCCACGCGCCCGGTGGGGTCCTTCCTCTTCCTCGGCCCCAGTGGCGTGGGCAAGACCGAACTGGCCAAGGCGCTGGCGGCCTCCCTGTTCGATGAGGAGGAGGCGCTGGTGCGACTGGACATGAGCGAATACATGGAGCGCAATGCCGTCGCCCGCCTGGTGGGGGCGCCGCCGGGCTATGTGGGTTACGAGGAGGGTGGCCAGCTCACGGAGGCGGTGCGGCGCCGGCCCTACGCGGTGCTGCTGCTCGATGAGGTGGAGAAGGCCCACCCGGAGGTGTTCAACCTGCTGCTGCAGGTGCTCGACGATGGCCGGCTCACCGACTCCCAGGGCCGCACGGTGGATTTCCGCCACACCGTGGTGATCATGACCAGCAACCTCGCCAGTCGCGCCATCCTCGAGAGCGCCCGCCGCGGCGGGGCCGAGGCCGGCGACGAGCCCGACCGGACCCTGGAGGAGGCGGTGGACCAGGCCCTGTCCCGCCAGTTCCGACCGGAATTCCTCAACCGCATCGACGAGGTGATCCGCTTCCGTCCCCTCGGCCCGGCCGACCTGCAGCGGATCGTGCGCCTGCAGCTGGCCGAGCTGGCCGCCCTGCTGCGGGAGCAGCAGCTGGAGCTTCAGGTGGATGAGGCGGTGGTCTCCTCCCTGGCGGAGCAGGGCTACGAGCCGGAGTACGGGGCCCGGCCGCTGCGGCGGCTGCTGCGCCGCCGCATCGAGAACCCCCTGGCCACCGAGCTGCTGGAGGAGCACTTCCGCGGCGCCGAGGGGGTGCGG
>JBILEP010000038.1:0-11625 GCA_044352045.1 Cyanobium sp.
GACGTCGCCGTTGAGAATCTCCTGGCCGAAGATCGGCCAGACGACCTGGGCGCTTGGCTTGACGTGAAGGGGATCGGCAAGCCAGCCGGTGTAGTTGGAGAAGCGGGCCCCGTGATAGAAGGCGCCGCTCAGCCAGATGAAGATGACGGCCAGGTGGCCGAAATGGGCTGAGAAGATTTTGCGAGAGACCTCTTCGAGGTCGCTCGTGTGGCTGTCGAAATCGTGAGCGTTGGCGTGGAGGTTCCAAACCCAGGTGGTGGTTTTGGGACCTTTGGCGAGGCTGCGGTCGAAATGTCCGGGCTTCTCGAAAAGCTCGAACGTCGCCGGAACTGGGTTCCGGTCGACCATGGCTTCCGCCTTCTTCCCACGCTCGGGTGGGCTGATGGTCATCGAGACGTTCCTCGAGGGACGGAGTCGAGGTGGAGGGCCACCCCTGGACGGTGTCGGCGGGTCAGCCACCGTGAAGACCACGGCGGTTGGGGACCGGGACCGTCGGTGGGACCCGATGGTCGGGCGGAGCCGGAGAGGCAGGCTCGACCACGGGCGCCAGTCGGAAAGGGCAGAACCCTTGCCAGGACTGGTGCTTTGGGCCCCGGAAGGGGACCGCTGGCGGAAGTATAAGGGCCAGAAACAAGCGAATTTGGCCGCCAGTTACAAAGGTTCAATCCCGGCGCTCGCCAGGCTCTGACTGGGGTCTGGCCAGGGGTTGTTGAGATCGAAAAAGCCTCAATGAGATGCGCTTTTCCATAGCTTTCCTCGCGGATTCGGCCGCTTCGCCCTGCGTTTTTTTCGCGGCCGACCCGCCTGAGCAGAATGGGTGCCAAACACAGGGGATCGGGGCGTGGGCTGGGGCGGTCGGGTTGGTGGGGGGCGCAGCGGCCACGGTCTTGGCCCGACTCTTGGCAGGGGTCGGATCGCCGCTCTCGTTTTCCTGCTCTGTTTTGTTCTCGGCCTGCCCCTGCCCGGTCTGGCCGGACAGGCCGAGGCCCTGGGCTGGCCAGGCCGCCCCACCGCCTCGCCAGCGGCGCCGGCCCTCGGGTTGGCGGCGACCGAGCACCTGCGAGAGGTGGCTCCCCCGGAGGCGGTGCAGCAGTTGCGCGAGGCCCTGGCCGAGCGCCAGCCGCGGCTGAGGATCGTTTCCCCGGCGGCCGAGGCGGTGCTTCCCGCCGGCCCCTGGACCCTGCGGCTGCAGGTGGAGGACTGGCCCCTGGTGGATGGGGGGGCGCTCGGTCTGGGCCCCCATCTGCTGGTGGTCATCGATGACGGCGAGCCCCGGCCGTTGACCGGCACGGAAACCACCCTTCCCGAGCTGTCGCCCGGTAGTCACCGGCTCACGGTGATGGCGGCGCGTCCCTGGGGGGAAGTGGTCAAGAGCCCGGGCGCGATGGCCCAGATCCGCCTGCACCGCACGGCCGCCAACCCCCTGGCCCTGCCCGGGCCTGGCACGGCCCAGCTGCTGGCGGTCAGCCCCGGCCGGGCGGCGGCGGAGCCGCTCCTGCTCGACTGGTTGCTGATCGACGCGCCCCTCCAGCACCTGCGCGACGACGATGCGCTCTGGCGCCTGCGGGTGACGGTGAACGGGGACTCCTTCCTGGTGGACCGCCAGACGCCGCTCTGGCTGAGGGGCTGGCGTCCGGGCGCCAACGCTCTGCAACTGGAGCTGCTGGATGGTCGGGGGGAGCCCCTCAACCCCCCGTTCAACAGCCTGGTCCGGGAGGTTCGGCTCGATCCCTCCCTGCCCAGGCCCGCCTGGCAGGGCCCGTCGCTCTCTCCCGACGACCTGGCCATCCTGCTGGGTGAAGCGCCACCCGGCGTTGAAACGGAAGCGCTCCAGGAGCCTTCCCCAGCTCCGACCCCCTCCCCCCTCCCGGCGCCAGCCCCGTCAGCGGAGCCCTTGGCGAAAGGGGAGCCCCCAGCGCCAGCAGAGCCGCAGCCCAGCGCCCTGCCCGCACCCGAGACCGGACCATCGCCTGATTCCCTGCCAGTGTCTGAGCCAGACCCTGAGCCTGAGCCCGCGCCAGCGCCAGCGCCGGAGCCTTCCCTCCCGTCAGCGCCCCAGTTGGCGGAACCCATCGAACCTCCGGTGCCCGAGCGACCCGTCCCAACCCCCGATCCCGAGGACTTTCCCCCGATGGCGACCCCAGAACAAGACTCCGGCACGAACTCCCTGCCGCTGGCGGCTTGGCGCGAGCGGCTGGCGCGATGAGTCGCGAGCCAGGAGGGATCATCGCCCTGGGCTTCAGCCCGGCGGCCGAGGCGGCGCTGCGCCAGCTCGAGCAGGGCGGACTGACGACGGAAACCCACCGGGCCTGGGAGGGGAACGAAGAGAGCGGCCCCTGGCTGGCCCAGCGCTGGGGGACGGTGTCGGCGGTGGTGGCGGTGGGGGCCTGCGGCCTGGTCACCCGCCTGATCGCCCCCCTGCTGGCGGGCAAGGCATGCGACCCCGCGGTGGTGGTGCTCGATCCGCAGGCGCGGCACGCCATTCCCCTGCTCGGGGGTCATGCCGCCGGGGGTGAAGGGCTGGCCCATCGGATCGCCGCTTTGCTCGGGGGGCAGGCCGTGCTCAGCGGCGCCAGCGGCGCGGCGGGCCGGCTGGCCCTCGATGCCTTCGGCAGCGCCTGGGGCTGGCGGCGGGGCAGCGGTGACTGGCGCGCGCTGATGGTGCGGGCCGCCGGCGAGGTTCCGCCCCTGGTGCTGCAGGAGAGTGGCTTGCCCCTCTGGCGGGAGCTGCCCGCCGCCGCCGGCCTGGCCTTCCCCCCGTCCACCGGTTCCCCGGGGCCGGTGGGCGCCGCCGACCTGGTGGTGAGCCACCAGCTGGGAGACGGCTGCCGCTGGCATCCGCCCTGCCTCTGGATCGGCCTCGGTTGCGAGCGGGACACCAGCGAAAGCCTGCTGGAGCGGTTGGTAGAGGAGACGCTGCGCCAGCACGGTCTGGCGGTGGAAGCGGTGGCCGGGCTGGCCAGCGCGACGCGCAAGGGGGATGAGCCGGCCCTGCTGGCCCTGGCGGCCCGGCGCGGCTGGCCGCTGCGGCTGTACGAAGCGGAACGGCTGGCGGCGGTGCCGGTGCCCACCCCGTCGCCGGTGGTGGCCCGGGAACTGGGAACCCCCTCCGTGGCGGAGGCCGCCGCTCGCCTGGCCGCCGCCGAATCGGGCGGCACCCTCGCCACCGCCGCGCCCCTGCTGGTGGCCAAGCAGATCGGCCGGGCCGAGCCTGGCGAGCGGGGGGCGGCCACCCTGGCGGTGGCCCTCTCGCCCCAGCAGTGGGCGCCCGCCCGTGGGGCGCTGCACCTGGTGGGCAGTGGTCCGGGGCGGCTGGACGCGCTCACGGGCGAGGCCCGAGCAGCCCTGGCGGCGGCGGCGGTGTGGGTGGGCTACGGCCTCTACCTCGATCTGCTCGAACCGCTGCGGCGCCCGGATCAGCTGCGCCGCGATGGGCGGCTGACGGAGGAGCGGCAGCGCTGCGTCGAGGCCCTGGCCCTGGCGGAACAGGGGGTGACGGTGGCGCTGGTGTCCTCCGGGGACAGCGGCATCTACGGCATGGCCGGGCTGGCCCTGGAGCTCTGGCTGCAGCTCCCGCTGGCCGAGCGCCCCGCCTTCGCGGTGCATCCGGGCCTCTCGGCCCTGCAGCTGGCGGCCGCCCGGGTGGGGGCGCCGCTGATGCATGACTTCTGCACGATCAGCCTCAGCGATCGCCTCACCCCCTGGGAGGTGATCGAGCGCCGCCTGCGGGCCGCGGCCGCCGGTGATTTCGTGGTGGCGCTTTACAACCCCCGCTCCCGCGACCGCGACTGGCAGCTGCAGCGGGCCCGCGACCTGCTGCTGGAGGGTCGGCCCGCCAGCACGCCGGTGGTGTTGGCGCGCCAGCTCGGCAGGGCCGGCGAGCGGGTGAGCCTGCACGAGCTGGCAAGCCTGCCCATCGAGGCGGTGGACATGCTCACCCTGGTGCTGGTGGGCAACTCAACAAGCCGGGTGCAGGACGGCTGGATGGTGACGCCACGGGGGTATCCGGGATCGGAGCTGAGCTGAAACCCTCTGGGGCTCAGCGGTCAATCGGGATGACAGGATTCGAACCTGCGGCCCCTTCGTCCCGAACGAAGTGCGCTACCAAGCTGCGCTACATCCCGATGGTTGGAGTGTAGGGGATCGGCGGCCGCTGGGGACTGGGCGGACGGGCTTCCTAGAGTCGTGGCCATCCCGCCCCGGCTTCGTGACACCCGCCGATCCCCAGCCCGTGTCCGCCCCCCCCGCTCCCCCCGCTGGCAAGCCGGAGTGGCTTCGGGTGAAAGCGCCGCAGCGCGAGCGCATCGGCGCGGTGGCCGACCTGTTGCTCGACCTCAAGCTCAACACCGTCTGCCAGGAGGCCAGCTGCCCGAACATCGGCGAGTGCTTCGCCGGCGGCACCGCCACCTTCCTGATCATGGGGCCGGGCTGCACGCGGGCATGTCCCTACTGCGACATCGACTTCGACAAGAGCGTGCGCTCCCTCGATGCCAGCGAGCCGCAGCGGCTGGGCGAGGCGGTGGCCCGACTGGGCCTGAGCCACGTGGTGATCACCTCGGTCAACCGCGACGACCTGGGTGACGGCGGCGCCAGCCAGTTCGTGGCCTGCATCGAGCAGGTGCGCCGCCGCTCCCCCGCCACCACGATCGAGCTGCTGATCCCGGATTTCTGCGGCGACTGGCAGGCCCTGGCGACGGTGATGGACGCGGCCCCGGACGTGCTCAACCACAACATCGAAACCGTGCCGCGCCTCTACGGGCGGGTGCGGCCCCAGGGCCTCTATGGGCGCTCGCTGGAGCTGCTGCGGCGCGTGCGGGAGGGCTGGCCGCGGGCTTACAGCAAGTCGGGGCTGATGGTGGGGCTGGGGGAGAGCGATGAGGAGGTGCTGGCGGTCCTGGCCGACTTGCGCGCCCACGCCGTCGACATCGTCACGATCGGCCAGTACCTCTCCCCTGGGCCGAAACATCTGCCGGTGCAGCGCTTCGTTAGCCCGGATGGGTTCGCGGCGTTCCGGCGCCATGGGGAGGAGGCGCTGGGCTTCCTTCAGGTGGTGAGTAGTCCGCTCACCCGCAGCAGCTACCACGCCGGTGAGGTGCGGCGGCTGATGCGGGAGCATCCCCGCTGATCAGGCCACCGCCTCCAGCCGTTCCGCCAGGCCCACCAACGCCTTTTCGCTGGGCGGAACCAGCAGCTTGAAGCGGCCCTTCCAGGCCGGCCAGTCGGCCAGGATCGCCGCCGCCCGGGCGCTTCCGGTGTGTGTCTGGTGGGCCTCCAGCAGGGGGAGCAGCAGGGCCTCCTGCTCCGTGGTGGTGAGTTCGCACAGGGCCACGGTCTCCGGGTTGAGCCGCTCCGCCACGCTGCCGTTCTCATCCAGAAGGAAGGCGACGCCACCGGTCATGCCGGCGGCGATGTTGCGGCCGGTGCTGCCGAGCACCACCACCACACCGCCGGTCATGTACTCGCAGCAGTGGTCGCCGGTGCCCTCCACCACGGCCCGGGCGCCGCTGTTGCGCACGGCGAAGCGTTCGCCGGCCCGGCCGTGGGCGTAGAGCTCACCGCCGGTGGCGCCGTAGAGGCAGGTGTTGCCCAGGATCACCTTGCCGCCCGGATCGCCGGCGCCGGCAGGGGGAACGACGACGACCCGGCCGCCGTTGATGCCCTTGCCCACGTAGTCGTTGGCGTCGCCCACCAGGCGCAGGTGCATGCCCTGCAGCAGGAAGGCGGCGAAGCTCTGACCGGCGGCGCCTGCGAAGTTGAAGTTGAGCTGGCCGCGGAAGCCGCGGTTGCCATGGCGGGCGGCAATCTCGCCGCTCAGGCGAGCGCCGACGCTGCGGTCGGTGTTGACGATCGCCAGTTGGCGCGCCAGCGAGCCGTGGCCCTCGATCGCCGCCATCACGTCCGGATCGCCGAGCAGCTGATCCTCAAGGATCGGCCCGTTGCTGTGGGCCTCCCGCTCATGCGCCAGCCAGGAGCGGTCGTCCGCGCCGGGCACGGGGGCCAGCAAACAGGACAAATCGAGGGAGCTTGTCTTGGTCAGGCTCACGGCGCGGGGCGTCAGCAAGTCGGTGCGGCCGATCAGCTCCTCAAGGCGGGCCACCCCGAGCTGGCTGAGCAGCTGCCGCACCTCCTCGGCCACAAAGAGGAAGAAGTTGACGACGTGCTCGGGCAGGCCGGTGAAGCGCTTGCGCAGGGCCTCCTTCTGGGTGGCCACCCCCACCGGGCAGTTGTTGGTGTGGCAGACGCGGGCCATGATGCAGCCCTCGGCGATCATCGCCACCGAGCCGAAGCCGAACTCCTCCCCGCCGAGCAGGGCGGCCATCACCACGTCCCAGCCGGTCTTGAAGCCGCCGTCGACCCGCAGCAGCACGCGGTCGCGCAGGCCGTTCTCCAGCAGGCTGCGATGCACCTCGGTGAGCCCCAGCTCCCAGGGGCTGCCGGCGTGCTTGATCGAGCTCAGCGGCGAGGCGCCCGTGCCGCCGTCGTGGCCGGAGATCTGGATCACATCGGCGTTGGCCTTGGCCACGCCGGCGGCGATCGTGCCGATGCCGATCTCCGCCACCAGCTTCACCGACACCTTGGCTGCCGGGTTGATCTGGTGCAGGTCGTGGATCAGCTGGGCGAGGTCTTCGATCGAATAGATGTCGTGGTGCGGCGGTGGCGAGATCAGGGCCACGCCGGGCTTGCTGTTGCGCAGCCAGGCGATGTAGGGATCCACCTTCGGACCGGGGAGCTGGCCCCCCTCGCCGGGCTTGGCCCCCTGGGCCACCTTGATCTCCAGCTGGCGGCCGCTGCGCAGGTACTCGGGGGTGACGCCGAAGCGTCCGGAGGCGATCTGCTTGATCGCCGAGCAGGCGGTGTCGCCGTTGCGCAGGCCCCGCTGGGTGGGCTGGGTGGGGGAGTGGCCGTCGCCATCCACGTCCGTGAGGACGTGGAAGCGGGCGGGATCCTCGCCCCCTTCGCCGCTGTTGCTCTTGCCGCCGATGCGGTTCATCGCCACGGCGAGCACCTCGTGGGCTTCGCGGGAGAGGGCGCCGAGGCTCATGCCGCCGGTGCAGAAGCGGGCGCAGAGGCTTTCGACGCTCTCCACCTGCTCGATCGGCAAGGGGGTGGCTGCCGGCCGAAACTCCAGCAGGTCGCGTAGCGCCGTCACCGGTCGCTCCTCCAGCAGCGTCCGGTAAGTGGCGAAGTGGTCATAACCGGGACCGGCGGCGACGGCGGCGTGCAGGGCCTTGGCCATCTCCGGGCTGTTCATGTGGTACTCGCCGCCGGTGCGGTACTGCACGAAGCCCATGAACTCCAGCTTGGAGCGGTTCAGCTCCGGGTAGGCCTTGGCATGGAAGCTGAGGGTCTCGCTGGCCAGGTCCGCCAGGCTGAGGCCCGCCACCCGGCTGGTGGTGCCGGCGAAGGCCAGCTCGATCAGGTCGGCGCCGATGCCGATCGCCTCAAAGATCTGGGCGCCGTGGTAGCTGGCCAGCAGGGAGATGCCGATCTTCGAGAGGATCTTGCGCAGGCCGTCCTCGAGGGCGGTGCGCACGTTGGCCTGGGCGCGGGCCGGGCTGAGGTCGGGCAGTTTGCCCCGCTCGATCAGGGAGCGGGTCTTGGGGTGGGCCAGCCAGTGGCGGGTGGTCTCCCAGGTGAGCCAGGGGCAGACGGCGCTGGCGCCGTAGCCGATCAGGCAGGCCAGGTGGTGGGTGCTCCAGCACTGGGCCGTATCGACCACGATCGAGGCCTGCAGCCGCAGCCCGAGGCGCAGCAACTGCTGATGCACCGCCCCCACCGCCAGCAGCGGGGGGATGTAGGTGGTCCCGGCGCTGATGCCGGTCGGCTCGCCCTCCGGTCCGACGCGGTCGGAGAGCACCAGGATCTGGCTGCCGGCCCGCACCGCCGCCTCCGCCTCGAAGCCCAGCCGATTCAGGGCCTTCTCGAGGCCGCCGGGGCCATCGACCACCGGCAGCAGGGTGGAGAGGGTGGTGGCGGCCAGGCCCTGCTCGCCCAGGGCCGCCAGTTCGGCCTCATTGAGCACGGGCGTGGGCAGGTGCAGCACCGCGGCGCCGGCCGGGTCGGGCCGCAGGGCGGATCCGCGCCGGCCCAGGTGCATCTCCAGGCTCATCACCAGCTTCTCCCGCAGCGGGTCGATCGGCGGATTGGTGACCTGGGCGAAGCGCTGCTTGAAGTAGTCGTAAAGCAGGTGGGGCTTGTTGGAGAGCACCGCCAGAGGGATGTCATCCCCCATGCAGTAGGTGGGTTCCTTGCCGCTGCCCGCCATGTCCTCGATCACCAGGTCGAGGTCTTCGGCGGTGAAGCCGAAGGCGGTCTGCTGCTGGAGGAGGTCGAGGTCGCCCAGGCGCAGCCCCTGCTCCCAGACCCCCGGCGCCAGGCTGCGGCGGTGCTCCGCCAGCCAGGCGGCGTAGGGAAGCCGGGCGGCCGCTTCCTGCTTCACCTCCCAGTTGCGCAGCAGGCGGCCGTTCTCCAGATCGACGGCCAGCATCTGGCCGGGGCCGAGGCGGCCCTTCTCGATGATCGTGGACTCGTCGAGCTCCACCACGCCCGTTTCCGAGCCCATCACCACCGTGCCGTCCTCGGTGAGGCAGTAGCGGGCGGGCCGTAGCCCGTTGCGATCGAGGGTGGCCCCCACCATGCGCCCGTCGCTGAACACCAGCAGCGCGGGGCCATCCCAGGGTTCCTGCAGGCAGGCGTTGTATTCGTAGAAGGCCCGGATCTCGGGCCGCTCCCGCAGTTCCGGCTGGTCGCGGAAGGCCTCCGGCACCAGGGTCAGCAGGCTGTCGGTGATCGGCCGGCCGCTGCGCACCATCAGCTCCAGGGTGGCGTCCAGGTTGGCGGAGTCGCTGAAGGAGGCGTTCACCAGGGGCCGCAGATCCGAAGCGGCCTCCCCCCAGACCGCTTCGAGGTTGGCCTCGGCGGCGCTGGCCCAGTTGATGTTGCCGAGCAGGGTGTTGATCTCGCCGTTGTGGCCCAGCATCCGCATCGGCTGGGAGAGGGGCCAGCGGGGCAGGGTGTTGGTGCTGAAGCGCCGGTGGTAGACGGCGAAGGGAACGGCGAAGCGTTCGTCGCGCAGGTCGGCGTAGAAGCGGTCGAGCACCTCCGAGCGCACCATGCCCTTGTAGACGATGGTGCGGCCGCTGATCGAGGCGAAGTAGAGGCCGATGTAGTCGGCGCCCCAGCGCTCGCGAGCTCTGTCGACGGCGCGGCGGCGCAGGCGGAACAGCAGGGATTCGAGGGCGTCCAGGTCGGCGACGACCGCTGGGGAGGCCTCCGGGGCCTGCAGCAGCCATTGCTCGATCACCGGCGCGCTCTGGCGGGCCATTGGCCCGAGCACCGAGGCGTCCACCGGCACGGGCCGCCAGCCCAGGCTGCGCAGCCCCAGCCGTTCGGCCTCCTGCTCACAGAGCAGGCGGCACTGGTCCCGCTCGGCGGCGTCCGCGGGCAGGAACACCTGGCCCAGGCCCCGGGCCGATCCGGCGCAGGCCGCCGCCGCCGGCCAGTCGGCCTCCAGCAGCGGCCAGGGGATCGCCGTCAGGATGCCGGCCCCGTCCCCGGAATCGCTGTCGCCGCCGCAGCCGCCGCGGTGCTCCATGCAGCGCAGCCCCCGCAGGGCCTGCTGCAGCAACCAGTGGCTGGGCTGGCGATCGAGCCGGGCCAGGAAGCCCACGCCACAGGCGTCCTTCTCCCCGGCCACCGCCGCCGGCGCGGGGCTGTCACGGTGGGGCCAGGCGGAATCAACGGGGTGGGGCATCGGCCGGGACAGTCCTTATTCGGATGGTGCTCGCAAATCCAGCCTTCGGCAGCCTCATCCGGCACCAGCTGGTCGAGCGGCTGATCCTAGGGAGCGGCGGACTCGGGTCGCCCGCGGCGGCTACCTTTCGGGTTGTGGCGACCGCGACGATGGCCTTGGCCTCATGGACGGCCCTGAATGCGGCCCTCACGGCGACGCTGTTCGCCGCTGCGCCGCTGGTCCCCGTGCCGGCCGGGCCCCTGCCGCCCCCACCACCGCCAGCCCCTGCGCTCCGCACGGCCTCTCCCGCCGCCGCCCTGCCGCAGGAGGTGCGGCGCGGCACCAGCCTGGTGATCAACGGCCGCCGCCAACAGGCCGGCTGGCAATGGGTGGATGGGGTCGGCGAGCGGCCCCGGGAGCTCTGGCTGCCCCTGGAGGTGCTGCAGGAGCAGCTGGGGTTCAGCAGCCGCAGCCTCAGCGACGGGGGCCTGGATCTTGAGTGGTTCGGCCAAGCCCTGCGGGTGCCGCCGCAGGCTCAGCGTTCCCTGGCCGATGAGGTGGCGGTGGAGGTGGCGGCGCCGCTGGCGGCCAACGGCGTGCGGCTGGTGTTGCGGGGCGACACTCTGGAAGTCCTGCTGCCGCCGCCCCGGCTGCTGGCGGTGCGCCAGGGGCGCCAGCCGGGCCGGCGCCAGGTGGTGCTCGACCTGGAGGGGCCGGCGCTGGTGCGCGCCGCTGGCGATGGGGCGCTGCGGCTGGGGTTGCTGGGCCTGCCCGAGCAGTTGCAGACCCTGGAGCGGCTCGGGCTGCCGGCCCGCCAGAGCGCTGGCGAGCTGACCCTGGCCAGCCCAGCGCCCCCTCCCCGGCGGGTGTTCACCCTGGGGGGGCCGGCCCGGGTGGTGATCGAGCTGGCGACAGCGGGGCCGGAGGCGCCGCTGCAGGCCCCTCCGCCCATCGATCCGCGCCTGCAGGCCTTGCTCGGTCCCCAGCTGCTGTGGGAGCGGCAGGTGCGACCGATCGGCGCCGCACGGGTGCTGATCACCTCGGTGCGGCTCGATCCCCGCACGGCTCCCCTGGGCCTGCGCCCCCTGCGCCGCGTTGATGGAATGGAGGGGTTGAGCTCCCTCAGCCAGCTCGCCCGCGGCCGCGATGCGCTGGTGGCGATCAATGGGGGGTATTTCAACCGCGTGCGCCGGCTGCCGCTCGGAGCCCTGCGGGACGACGGACGCTGGCTGTCGGGGCCGATTCTGGGCCGGGGCGCGATCGGTTGGGAGGCCCGCAGCCTGCCCCGCTTCGGACGGCTGAACCTGCGGGAGAGCCTGGTGGATCCCAGCGGCCGGGAATGGCCGCTGGTGGCCCTCAACAGTGGCTGGATCCGCCCCGGCCTCAGCCGCTACACGGCCGACTGGGGCTCCGCCTATCGCCCTCTCTCTGGCGGCGAGCAGGCCCTGCTGCTACGGGACGGAATGGTGCGGGAGCGGTTCGATCCCGTCCGCCTCGCCGCCGGGGTCGCCCTGCGGCCGGGTGACAGCCTCTTGGTGGCCCGGGGTGGAGCCCCGCTGCCCTGGGGCGAGGGGCAGAGCCTGGGCCTGCGCAGCGCCGTGAGCGATCCGCTCGGGGAGGCCAGCCATGTGATGGGGGGCGGTCCGCTGCTGCTCCAGGACGGCCGTGTCGTTCTCGACGGCCCCCTGGAGGGCTTCTCCCCCGCTTTCCTCACCCAGGGGGCCCCCCGCACCGTGATCGGCAGCGACGGCAGCCGGCTCTGGCTGGTCACCCTGCAGGGGGTGGGGGACGCCGGCCCCACCCTGGCGGAGACGGCCCTGTTGCTGCGGGATCTGGGGCTGCGGGACGCCCTCAACCTGGACGGTGGCAGCTCCACGGGGCTGGTGATGGGG
>JBILEP010000284.1:0-3293 GCA_044352045.1 Cyanobium sp.
GCCCTGGATTCTCTTCTGCCCACTCAGGCCATTGGCAGGCCAGCCAGCCGTTGAGCGCCTCCAGCCATTGCTGGCACTGGTTCCAGCTGACGCTATCCACCGGTAAGGCGCCCGGTTGTCCATAGCGTTCCCAGGAATCCTCCTCCCGGAAGGTGCCCGGAGACGCCTCCAGCTGGCCCCGCTGATCCGGTGCCACCCCCTCCACAACCGCACGCCACTGCGCCTGGCTGATCGGATGACGCACCATCGCGTAGCTCCTCAGCCGAACCTTCCGTAACGCCTCCACATCCACGCCCTCGCATTTCTGCCGGATGCGCTGCTCGGAATACACGGATCGACCCGCTTCTTGCTTCGGCGAGCCGATCCCGTACTCCCCGTCTTCCACCACCACCAGCTCCAATTGTTCGCCCGCTGGCAACGGCAGGCACCACACTGCTGGCGTTACCACCTCTGTGCGGATGCGCAGGCCCCCTTCCTCCTCATGCGCGGTGAGCGTGAGCATCGGCACTCGCGTTTTCCGGTCGCTGCCCAACAGAGGAAGGTCGGCTGAGACCGCCAGTTGCAGGCCCCGTGATGCCCCCTGCAAGAGGGGCAAACGGACGTCGTGCTCTGCCCAGCCGGGGGCCGTTCCGCTGTCGCAAGGCCGCCGACGCAGCTCCTGCTCCACCAGATCCTGACGGCTGCGGGCAATCAGCTCCTCGCTCATCCCTTCCAGTCGGCCCGCTGCGGCCAGCTGACTCACATACGCATCCACCGCGTTGGTGACTTCCGCCACCACTGCTGGATCCAGATCCACCTCGATCCGCACATCCAGCACCTCACTGCGTAGCCACCCCTCCAGCGCCGCCGCGATCCGATCGCGCTGATCCCGATCGCCGCTGCGCTTGGCCAGCAGCCCCAGGCACTCCGCCGCCCGCCGCCGCACCGCCACCGGGGCCGCCGCGTCAGCCAGGCCTTGCCGCAGGGGCTCCTCGACACCGATCAACGCCAGCACCAGCGCCGCGTCCTGGCGCTCCTCCTCGGGCTTGGAGCCAGCGGCCAGCAGTGCCGCCAGCGGGTCGGCCGCCTCCTGCCGCACCGCCCGCTTCTCGCTGCCGCCGGCCGCCGCCGACGCCGCCAGCTGCTCCAACGCCTGCCGGCGTTGCGGCCCGGCTTCCGCCTGGAGGTCTTTGGCCAGCCTCGCCACCCGCCGCCGCTGGAGCAGGTGCTCCTGGCTCTCCGCAATCCAGCCCTGCAGTGGCTGCCAGGTGCGCAGCAGGGCCTCGTGGGCGATCTCCACCACCCCGTCGTCGGACACCAGCAGGCGATCGTTCACCAACCGCTCCACGATCGGCCGGCTCCGCGCCGGCAGGTCGGCCAGGCGTGCGGCGCGCTTGGCCGCCAGGCCATCCTCATTGAGGCTGAGCAGGTGATCCACAAACGCCTCCCGCAGGGCCGCCGCATCGGCCGGGTCGCTGCTGGCGGGGTTCCAGCAGAGGGCCGCCTGGTGGCTCACGGCACCCGCCACGCCGCCCAGGTGCTCGTAGTCCTCCACCGTCAGGTCCCACGCCTCATCGGGCCGCGTGCCCGCGACGGCGGCACCCCGCTTCTGCCAAGCCCACCACAGCTTCTCCAGCGTGAACGCCAGCAGCGGCAGGGCATCGCCACCACCGCTCTCGCTCACCAGCCGCTCCTTGAGGCCCGGCTGCAGGGTCAGCGACGACCGACCGGCCGGGCCGCTGATCAGCTGGCCGAAGTCTTCCGGGCGGATCGGCTCCAGCGGGTGTTGCTCGGCCATCGCCGTGAGCGCCGGCCAGCGAACCTGCAGGGGCGCCAGAAAATCGGTGCGCATCGTCGCCAGCACCACCAACCCCGCCGCCGGTGCGCGCAGCAGGGTTTCCAGGAAGGCGAGAAACCGCTCCCCTTCGCTGGGCTGCCCGTCCGCTCCATCGCGCAGGAGCTCCTCGAACTGATCGATCACCAACAACACCGGCAGCTGCCGGGCGCTGTGCAACCTCTGCAGCTGCCGCAGCGGATCGGCGGCGGGGCCGACACCGCCCAGCTCCGCCAGGCTGTTCTGCAGCGCCGCAAAGGGCTCGCCGCCCGGGCTGAACGGCTTCACCACCAGCCAGGGCCGATCGCGCTCCGCCCGCAAGCGCGGCACCACCCCCGCCCGCACCAGCGACGACTTGCCATAGCCCGACGCCCCCAGCAGCAGCAGAAACGCCGGTGAACGCCGGGACAGGCTCGTCAACCGTTCACACACCGTCTCGATCGCCCCGTCCTGGCCAAAAAACACCGGTGCCTGCGTCTCCTGAAACGCCAGCAGGCCCGGATAGGGCGCCTGGCGGGGATCCCATGGCTGCAGCTGCCGCCAGTTCAACTTCTCCGCCAAGCTCTCGCGCAGGCGGGTTTTCACCTCCTCCAGCTGCTGCGGGGTGGGGTTGCTGGCCCGCGGCACCCGAATCACCTGCCGATCCTCCAGCAACAGCGGCAGGAGCTCGCTGTGATCTCCCGCCGCGGCGGGCGCCTCCTGCGATTCCAACAGCTGGATCGGAATCACCGTCTTGCCTTTCTCCACGGCGATCGCCAGCTCCCCCACGCACCAGGGCGAGCTGTCGTACTGCCGGCTGCACAGACACACCAACGCCTGCGCCAGCCCCAGCTCCCGATACAACGCCGCCCGCCATGGCGCGCCGGCCTTCACGCCATGGCTGTGATCCTTATCGCGGAAGAAGCCGTAGTTCCACTCGCGAAACCATGCCGACAGCCGATCCGCCCAGGCCTCCCCCACAGGGTCGCGGCCGGTGTAGCTGATGAAGATGGCGCCCATGGGGCGGAGCTGGGGCGACCCGATGGCTTCACGCTACCCAGCCCAGATCTCCTCCAGCTCCAGCACCAGCCCCGGCAGCACAGCGCCGCCCTCCAGCCGTGTGGCGTTCTCCAGACGCTGCTGCTCCACCACCGCGCCGACGTTGCTCGGGTTGGCGCCCGCGGCGCTAGGAGCCGCCATCCAGATCTCCACCGCCCGCTGCTCCGGGAACAGCAACCAGCCCAGCCGCGCCCCATTGGCCCGGTAGGCCGCCATCTTGCAGCGCAGGGCCTCGGCACTCCGTGGGCCCGCATCCGAGGCGCTGGCCAGTTCGATCACCAGCTCGGGGCAAAGGGGCGGAAAGCCGCGGCGCTGCTCCGGGCTGAGCGCCTGCCAACGCTCGGTGCTCAACACCGCCGCATCGGGGCTGAGCACCGAGCCATCGGCGAGGCGGAAGCCACTGGAGCTGTCGAACACCTCCCAACCCCCTTGGCGATCCGCC
>JBILEP010000285.1:0-3287 GCA_044352045.1 Cyanobium sp.
TCAAGCTTCTGGACCGGTGGGGTGGCCACGGGCTGGCGGGCCTGGATGGTCTGCAGCGCGGCGAGACGTTGGGGGCTGGGCATGGGGGAAACCGGGGACCTTTCCCATCCATGCCTAGCGCCTTGCATGTCTGGAGCGGCGATGGCTACCGAATCGAGGAAATGGCGAATCCCCCCGGGCCGCCTCAGCGCAGGTAGCGGCGGATCGCCGGGCGGCACCAGAACACCAAAAGCGCCACATTGACGATCCATAGCAGCGGTGCCAGCACCGCCAGCGGCAAGCGGCCATCCGCCACCAGCACCAGGCGCACGATGCCGTAGGGCAGCGCGATCGCCAGGCTCAGGGAGAGCGCGACGATCGCCAAAATCTGACCCCAGTGCCGCCAGCGGAGCAGGGCGATCGAGGCCACCAACCCCAGGGCCGCCGCCGGCAGGACAGCGCTCGATCCGACGACGATGTTGGGGATCCGCCAGGTGGAATCGGTGAGAATCGCCGCCAGCACCAGCGGGATGATCAGCAGGTTGACGACCAGTCCGAGCCAGGCCAAGGGCCGGTAGCCGCGGGGCGGCGCCAGCAGTTCCACATCCGTGAGCACCGTCGGCCCGGGGGGCGTCTTCATCGTGCTCATCCTGGCAGTCCCCGGGTCCCCGGAACGGTGTCGTCATGGGGCAGCGGCCCGTCCCGGTCGGAGCGGAACACCAGCTCCAGCTGGGGCATCGTCTCGGCGGCGGCCAGCGCCAAGCGATCGAACCAGCGGCGCGTCTGAGGCGCCCCCTTGCCCATCGGCTCCCGACTCATCAGCACCAGCTCCAGGACCCGTCCGTCGGATTTGGCCTGGACATCGGCGAACAACTGCAGGCGCAACTGGTCGCCGCCCCCCAGCATGGCGCTCAGATGGGCCGGGGTGCGGTGGTCCACCTCCGCCTCCAGGCGGGTGATCAAGGGCTCAAGGGAGGCGATCAGGCCCGCCGGCTCCATGGCGCCCGCCGGTCTGAGCACCATCAGATAGCGCGCCATCGTGCAGTCCCACTCCGGCCCATCCTGCTGGGTCACGGTGCCCGCTGGCCATGGTGGCCGGATCGCGGCGGCGCTCCTCACGATGAGCAAGCCTGCTCAGCTCGCCAGCGCCCTGCCGTTGCCACCAAGAAGGAAGTAAAGGTGATCCTCTCTCCTTTCTCCCTTGCCGCCCCCCACCACCCCCGGGCCGGATTGCATCCCGAGCGCTACGCCCTGCGCCTGGGATCGGGGCCCTTTCTGGGGCTTGGTATGGCGGTGGCTCGATCCGGGAGGGAGCCCTGCGGGCCGCCCGCGACCTCCAAACCATCAGCGCCCATCCGATCCCGGTGGTGAAGGTGCTGTAGCGCCGCTGGGCCCATCAGCCCAGCTCAAACAACAGCAGATCCGCCCCCTCGGCTCCGGCCTGGAGGGAGGTGAGCCCTGCAGGGGTGAAGCCGAGCCCATCCCCGGCCGCCAGGGGCGGCACGCCTTCCCCCGGACCGGCGGGGCTCACCGTGCCCACGATCAGCTGCAGCCAGCCCCGGGAGCCCGCCGCCAGCTGGAGGGGGAGAACCTGCCCGGCCGTGGGCCGTGCCCGCCACAGTCGGGCAGCTGCTCCAATCCGCAGGGCGCCATCCGCCCCGTCGGGATCCGCCAGCAGCGTCCAGCTGGCGGCGATCGCGAAGGGCTTCTGCTCGTAGCCCGGCTCCTGGCCAAGCCGCTGAGGCTCGATCCAGATCTGCAGCAGCCGGCAGTCGCCAGGGCCGTCGTTCATTTCGCTGTGGACGATGCCGCGGCCGGCGCTCATGCGCTGCACCTCACCGGCCCGCAGCACCTGCCGGTGCCCCAGGGAATCGCGATGGCTGATCTCCCCGGCCACCATCACGGTGATGATCTCCATGTCCCGGTGGGGATGGAGACCAAAGCCCCGGCCCGCGGCGATCACGTCCTCGTTGATCACCCGCAAGGGCCCATAGCCCATCCAGGCGGGATCGTGGTGGTCAGCGAAGCTGAAGCTGTGGCGACTGTCGAGCCAGTCGAGGCGGCTGTGGAAGCGCTCGGATCCGGGCCGCACCACCAGTTCGGCGGCGCGCGGAGTGGGGCTCGGGACACGGGTCATGGCGTGCTTTGAAGCGGCGGGACGGAGCGGCGGGGCGGGTTCGGGGAGGGGATTCAGGCGGCAGCCAGGGCGGGGTAGTCGGTGTACCCGACCGGGCCCTGGGTGTAGAAGGTGGCGGGATCCGGGCTGTTGAGGGGGGCTCCCAGGCGCAGGCGCTCCGGCAGGTCCGGGTTGGCGAGAAAAGCCGTCCCGAAGGCCACCGCGTCGATGGCACCCGCCGCGATCGCGGCGTTCGCCTCGGCCGCCCCGTAGCCCATGTTGGCGATCAGCACCCCACGGAAGAGCTGGCGCGCCGGGGCCAGCACATCGGCCTGCTGGCGGCCGAGGAAGTCGCCGCGCATCAGGTGCAGATAATCCAGGCTGGCGCTGTTCAACCGCTCCGCCAGCCAGCGCACCAGGCCCACCGGATCGCTGTCGACCATGTCGTTGTAGCTGTTCAGGGGCGAGAGGCGCAGGCCCATGAGGGGGGTTTCCGGCCGCACCGCCTCAAGAACCTCCAACAGCAGCCGAGCCCGCCCGGGGATGGCGCCGCCGTAGGGGCCGGGGCGCTGGTTGCTGCCGTCCCGCAGGAAGGAATCGAGCAGGTAGCCATTCGCTCCATGCACCTCCACCCCATCGAAGCCGGCGGCGATGGCGTTGCGCGCCGCCAGCCGGAACCCCTCGACGATGCCCGGCAATTCGTCGTCCGCCAGCTCGCGGGGTTGCACGTAGGGCTGGGGACCCTCCGGCGTGCGCACCGTGTCGTCGCGGATCGCCAGGGGGCTGGGAGCCACCGGTTGCCGGCCGTTGTTGAGCAGGGGGTGGCAGGCGCGGCCGCCATGCCAGATCTGCAGCACGATCCGCCCACCGGCGCGGTGCACCGCCTCGGTGACCCCGCGCCAACCCTCCACCTGGGCCGGGCTGTGGATGCCGGGTTCGCGCCAGAAGGCGGAGTTGCCCTCCATGGCCATCGTCGCCTCGGCGATCAGTAGGCCGGCTGAGGCGCGCTGGGCGTAGTGGGTGGCCATCAGTGGCCCCGGCACGTGGCCCTCCTCCGCCCGACAACGGGTGAGTGGCGCCATCAGCACGCGGTTGGGAAGTTGCAGTGGTCCGAGGCGCAGGGGGGTGAACAGATCGGTCATGGCAGGGGCGATGGTGGGGGATGCGGGGGCCTAAAGCGTGATCGGCTGCA
>JBILEP010000286.1:0-3279 GCA_044352045.1 Cyanobium sp.
TGTGATGTCGGTGAAGTCTGTTGTACCGGGCTCAAAGACGTCAAAGCCAATCCCACCGATCGAGACAAAGTTATCCGTTCCTGATGCCGGAATCGACGAAGTGCCACTGAAGCCTAGTCCTAACTTGCCGGGATTCCAGAGGTTGTCAGGTCTTGCATGGGCGATAAGATCAATCGGGAATGAACCAGGGTTCGCTGGATCCTGGTAGTTAAACACTCCAACCGTCTCGGCGTTGGATCCATTCAGGCTGCTGAAGTTAACTTCGCCAATAACATTGCCAGATGAATTATAAGATTTACCAGTAATTGCCTTGATGAGATACCCGGTAAACGTCTATGGGCTGGAGCTCAGCAGGGGGTGTTCGTTGTTAGCGTGCCGCCGCCGGGAGTTACGACACCAGGATTCGTGTCGGAATTAAACGTAAGAGTGGTTGGCGAATCCTCTGTTGTGATGTTGAGCAAAAATGACTCGTTGAGCACCCCTGGAAAGGAATAAATATTGAACCTCTGGTTGGTGAAAGTCTGAAATGCAAGCGCTGGGCTGACCGCTCCTGCCATGACCGAAGCGAAAAGAATTGCATTGCTTGCCAGGAAAGATCTTGAGATCATAAGGAATAGTCCGATAGAAGATAAACCCCGCTTTTGGTACACAAATTGAGGAGAATATCGCGTCTTCGCCGCCATTGCTTCCTGACTCAACCAAATGTTCCCGTTCCGATGTCTGTCGGGATGGCCTAGTCAGATCTGGCTGCCCTGAGGGTTTTGATGAAGTGACGGCGGCCCTGATCTTCTTCGTGGTCGGCTCGAGTTTGCTCTATGGGGCCGGGTTCAGCCCCGCGCGGCCCATCCCTCCTTCACCCACTGCCGCGCCCGCCCGAGGGCCAGGGCACCGGCGGGCACATCCTTGGTGAGGGTGGAGCCGGCACCCACGGTGACGTCCTCCCCCAGGGTGATCGGGGCCACCAGCACCGAATTGGCACCGGTTTTGCTGCCGGCGCCGATCGCGGTGCGGTGTTTGCGCACGCCATCGAAGTTGGCGGTGATGGTGCCAGCGCCGATGTTCACGTTGGCGCCGAGATCGGCGTCGCCAAGGTAGCTGAGGTGGTTGGCTTTCACGCCAGCGGCCAGGGTGCTGTTCTTTACCTCCACGAAGTTGCCGACGCGGCAGTTCTCGCCGAGCACGGCCTGGGCGCGTAGCTGGGCGAAGGGGCCGATGACGCAGCCGCGAGCCACCTGCGAATCGCGGATCACGGAGTGCAACACCTCCACGTCCTCGGCGATCTGGCTGTTTTCGATCAGGCAGCCGGGGCCGATGCGGCAGCGGTCGCCGATCACGCTGGCGCCGCGGAAATGGCACTGGGGGTCGACGATCACATCGCGGCCGAAGCGGGTGCCATCGCTCAGGGTGCAGCTGGCCGGATCGGTGAAGGTGACGCCCTCGCGCATCCAGTGCTCACGCAGGCGCTGCTGCAGGCGGGCTTCGCAGGCGGCGAGTTGGAGGCGGTCGTTGATGCCGTGGATTTCGTCGCTGTCGGCCACCTCCAGGTGGGTGGCGCTGCCCAGCAGGGCGACGGTATCGGTGAGGTAGAGCTCGCCCTGGTCGTTGTCGGTGGTGAGCCTGGGTAACACCTCTGCGAGGCGTGGCCAGTCGAAGCAGTAGATGCCGGCGTTGGTGAGATCGTTGGCGCGCTGTTCGGGGCTGCAATCCCGATGTTCAATGATCGCGCTGACGCGGCCCTCGCCATCGGCGAACACGCGCCCGTAGCCGGTTGGATCAGCCAGGCGGGCGGTGAGCAGGGTGACGGCGGCGCCGCTCTGGCGGTGTTTGGCGAGGAGCTCGGCCAGGGTTTCGGGGCGGAGCAGGGGCACATCGCCGTTGAGCACCAGCAGCTCGCCTGCGAAGCCGCGCAGGGGCTCCAGGAGTTGCTGGACGGCGTGGCCGGTGCCGTTCTGCGGTTGCTGGAGCACGAATTCAGCGCCCGCCTGGTGGGCGAGGGAGCGCTGCACCCGTTCGGCCTGGTGGCCGACGATGAGGAGGCGCCGTTCGGGGGCGAGCTGCTCGCAGCTGGCGAGCACCCGCTCGACGAGGGTGGCGCCGGCGAGGGGTTGGAGCACCTTGGGCAGGTCGCTCTTCATGCGCGTGCCCTTTCCGGCGGCCAACACGGCAACGGCGAGCATCGGCGGAGGGCAGCGGCTTGGCCGGGAATCTACCGGGCCTCCCCCAACGAGCCCAGAGGTCCCTCCAGCCCCCAGCGGCGCCGCCAGGCGCTGGTGCTCTCGCCGCCGCTGTGAACTTGCTGGCGCGCCCGTTCCGCCAGGATCTCCGCCGCCGTGCCGTTCCCCTGCGGGTCCCGGTAGGGGGCGGCCGCCCGGGTGTGGAGGTGTTCCTCCTCCATGGCGGAGAGGGGCCGCAGAGCGCCGTCCGTGGGCAGGGGGGAGGGACTGGCCACGGTGCCGCCACTCCAGCGCCCAGAGGCCGCCGACCCCTGCGGCAGCCCCCGAATCGCCGCCACCTCCAGCCCCAGGGCCCGCAAGCTGGCACGAAACGCCGCCGCCGATCCGTAGCTCACCAGCCGCCCCCCGGGCGCCAGCAAGCGCGCCAGGCCCCCAAGAAACTCCTGCGTCCACAGCTCCGGGCAGCGTCGAGGCGAGAAGGCATCCAGCCACACCAGATCGCAGCCCCCCACCAGCTCCGGCGGCAGATCCGCCAAACGCGCCCGCGCATCCCCCCACAGCAGGGTGGGTCCATCCCCCAACCGCTCCAGCTCTGCCAGCACCTCTGCGGCCCAGGCCCGCCGAAACTCCGGCGCCACCAGGGCCAGCTGCAGGGGCCGCGGATCCAGCTCAAGGCCCCACCAGCGCAACGCCAACCCCCCAACCCGGCAGGCCTCCACTAACGCCGCCGTATTGGTGCCAGTGCCCACCGCCACCTCCAGCACCGTGAGGGTGGCCTCCGGCGCGAAGCGCTCCAATTCCGACGGCAGCACAAACGTGGCCCGCGCCTCCGCCAGGGCCCCCTCGGCGCAATGAAAGCCTTCGGCGAAGCGTTCACTGAAGAGGCTGAAGCTGCCGTCCCGCCCAGCGCGGGGCCGCAGGGGCGGATCAGTCGCCAAGGCGGGCGAGATCGTCCCAGAAGGTGGGGTAGGAGACGGCGGCCGCTTCATGGCGGGCGATGGAGGTGACGCCGGCGGCGATGCGGGCGGCCACCGCGAGGCTCATGGCCACGCGGTGATCGGTTTCGCTGTCCACAGCGGCGCCGATGAGGGGTGTGGGGCCGCTG
>JBILEP010000287.1:0-3276 GCA_044352045.1 Cyanobium sp.
TAAGATGCGTTGGCTGCAATCTGTTTCAGCAGGCGAATTCGCTCTGCAGTTGATCTTTCGCCAAATCGCGAACCTATATTCAACCCATCTAGGTCGACGACTTGCTTGCTAGTATTCACATGCCAACGAATTTCTTCCCCAACCAGAGCATTGCCATGGTCATTCCACCCATTGCCAGCCAGATTGATCATGGATGAATTTTGAGGGAACTTTGCTCTAAGTGACTCGGCATCGAGCGTTCCAGAGCACTTGTATTCAACTCCATCGCTATAAGGGCAGTCTTCGCATAAAGACTTGATTATGCTAATAAGCTGTGATTTGCCGGAATTGTTCTTGCCGACGATTACGTTAATCGGCTTTATGGCGCCAATTCTGCTCCATTGCTTATCAAACGGGCGTGGCCCCCTGAATTCAAGGCTAGAAATCTGCATGGTGAATGTATCGAGATTTAAGAAGTGACTCCTCGTCTACGGACGAGGCCCGGTATGAGTTGGGGGCGGACCCGCCCAAATCCAACATCGCCCCCACGGCTGCCCGCCTAAAGGGCCGAGGTTGCAGTCAGGGCTGGCTGAGATCCGGTTGATAGCACGGTATACCATGTTCGAGAGGGCAATCAGTCTCATTTTAGGTGGATCCGCCTATGATGTGCCAAAAGTATTGCAGAGAATCTGCAGGCGCTCCAACCTGGTAGATGCGGAAAACCGGGCAACCAAGGTGAGCACCGGCAACGCCTGAGGCGGCCGGCGCTGGCCATGATCAGCTGATCGGCCAGGTCGTCGCCTAGACGGAATAGCTCCTGGGCATCGATCAGCGTGCCGATCTCCTCCACGCCATGCCACGGGGGTGCATCAGTCTTTCCAGTAGGGCATAGAGGCTGCCGCGATCCAGCCCATCGCTGTGTAGCACCAAGCCCCCCCACCAGCCCCACATCCGAGATATCCTCCAGGTTCTTCACCTGGTTGACCAGCTGCCGCTGGTGGAACGTACCGGCGTAATGCGAGGTGCCTTGAAGGGGTGACGGCTCTGACTATGGAGCCCGAGGGTCGTCCGCCTTCTGGGCTCACCAGTGCCACGGGCAAGCCAGGCACCTTCTGGAAACATGTCGCCGCTGACCAACGCCCCTCCTGGAGGTTCGAGCGTTTGGCTGTGCGTGCTAGCCGCTTTCCCCGCTGGGGGCTTGTCCCCCGGTGCCAAATCAACAGTCGCCACGAACGCCTTGGACAGCTGCTTCTCGCTCACCAGGCCCTCTGATGCCTGCGGTGCGGGATGGCCCACAACGTTTTTATTTGACATCACAACTGGCCTTCCACCAGCGGGCGCGGAACCGGGCACCTTCCCTGGTCCGTTCGGGTCTGAAGGACGCTGATCTTCCATGGGAATGTGAACAATACCCAGAAGATGGTAAAATAAAATGAATTAACACTTTGCTCACCCAAGCTTCTTTAGACTCAATCGTCGCAAGATTCGAGCGGATGAAGCCTCCTTTCCCCCTCAGCGGCCGGGCTCTGGCGGGGCTGGCCCTGCTGCTCGCCCTGCCGGCGGCCCTGGCCGGCTCAAGCGCCCCCTCGCCGGGTGTTGTTGACCTGGATGATGGCGCCGAGCCGTCGCCCCCGGCTGCCGCGCCGTCGCCGGCCACCCGTGCCTATTCCCCCTATGCCGGCCGCACCTATCCCACGCGGGTGTTCTTCGGCGATACCCACCTGCACACCAGTAATTCCGGCGATGCCTTCCTGGCCGGCGATCGGCTGGGTCCGGAGCAGGCTTACCGCTTCGCCCGCGGTGAGGAGGTGGTGTCGAGCACGGGGGTGCCGGCGAAGCTGGCGCGGCCCCTGGATTTCCTGGTGATCTCCGACCACGCCGAGGGTCTGGGGCTGATGGCCGAGGTGGCCGCCGGCAACCCCGCCTTCCGCGGCGAACCGACGCTCGATCGCTGGGCCGCGATGATAAAGGCGGGCCTGGCTGAATCGGCCAAGGCGGCCAATGAGGGGTGGTCGCTCAGTCGAACAACACCCTGCCGCCAGTGCTCAAGGATCCCAAGGTGGTGGGTTCTGTGATGCGCTCGGTGTGGAGCGATTACACGACGCTTGCCGAGAAGTACAACGAACCCGGCCGCTTCACCGCCCTGATCGGCTACGAGTGGACCTCGGTGCCAGGCGGCAATAACCTGCACCGCAATGTGATCTTCCGCGACGGCAAGGCCCGGGCCGATCAGGTGTTCCCCTTCTCCGCCTGGAACAGCGAAGACCCGGAGAAGCTGTGGGATTGGATGGCGGGCTACGAGCAGCGCACCGGTGGCCGGCTGCTGGCGATTCCCCACAACGCCAATCTCTCCAACGGCCGCATGTTCGAGCCGGTGAGTTTCAGCGGTGCCGCCCTCACCGCCGACTACGCCCGCCGCCGCGCCCGCTGGGAGCCGCTGCAGGAAATCATCCAGACCAAGGGCAACAGCGAAACCCATCCCACCCTCTCGCCCAACGATGAGTTCGCGGCTGATCTCGGCGTTGCCGGCTGGGACTACGGCAACCTCACCCTGCAGGGCAGCCCCGAAACGCCGGCGATGCGGCCGTTCATGTACCTGCGCGGTGGCCTGCTGCAGGGGCTGGCGCAGGAGCGGCGGCTGGGGGTGAATCCCTTCAAGTTCGGCTTCGTGGGCAGCAGCGACATCCACAATTCGCTGCCCTCCTTCGAGGAGGACAACTTCTTCGGCAAGCATGTCAATCAGGAGCCGCGTCCCCAGCGCTGGTCGCACATCTCCAAGCAGGGCTTCGGCAAAACCCGCTTCACCTGGCATTACGAAGCAGCCGGCTATGCCGCCGTGTGGGCCACCGCCAACACCCGTGCGGCGCTCTGGGATGCCCTGAAGCGCCGGGAGACCTACGGCACCTCCGGCACGCGCATGACGGTGCGCTTCTTCGGTGGCTGGACCTACGCCACCGCCGACGCCCGCGGCCGCCAGCTGGCCGAGGTGGGCTATCGCAAAGGGGTGCCGATGGGTGGGGATCTCGCCCGCCGCCCCGCCGGGGCCACCGCGCCCACGTTCCTGGTGGCGGCCCTGAAGGATCCGATCGGCGCCAATCTCGATCGCATTCAGATCGTCAAGGGTTGGATCGATGCCGCCGGCCGCACCCACGAGCAGGTGTTCGATGTGGTGTGGGCCGGCGATCGGCGGCCCGATGCCAACGGCAAGTTGCCGCCCGTGGGCGACACGGTGGACACCGCCACCGCCACCTGGACCAACAGCATCGGCGCCCCCGAGCTGGCGGCGGTGTGGCGTGA
>JBILEP010000288.1:0-3272 GCA_044352045.1 Cyanobium sp.
CCCAGCAATGCCTGACGCAGGGCGTCCACCTCCGGGGCGGGTTGTGGCGCATCACGTCGCAGTGCCAGCGACCACACGCTGGTGTCCACCAGCAGGCTCATCACTGGCGGCTCCGTTCCGCTTTGTGGTCAAAGCTGTCGTCCCACTCGAGCTTGCCGAACAGTTCAGCCAGCTGCCTCTGCTCCCTGCGGGCGATGAACTCCCGCAACGCGCGCGTGACGGCTGCCTTTTTCGTGGGTTCTCCGCTCACCCGGAAGGCGTGATCCAGCAGGTCCTGGTCGAGGGCAAGGTTGGTGGCCATGTGTGGCTCAAGGGTTGAGGGTTCACACAGCATGGAGCGTGCGCCTGTCGCTTGCAAGGCTTCAGGCTCTCCGCACAGAGGGTGGCCGGAGTCGAGGACCGCGTTTCCGGGCAGGGCACGGCGCAGGTGCTCCACCCAGTCAGAGGCGTCGACGAGGATCACGCTGCGGATTAGCGACGGGGAATCGGCTCCAGGGCGGGCTCACTGCCACCCAGTGCGGCCAGGCGCCTGGCGCTCTCCCGTTGTACCAGGGCTCGCAGGGCCTCCTTGAGCAGGGCGCTGCGTTCCAGATCGCCGCACAGCTGCTCGGCCCTGGCCAGCAGCTCATCGTCGAGAGTCACGGTGGTGCGCATGGCTCCCTCCAGGGCTTGAATCACGCTAGGCATCGTCTGATGCTGTCTTTGATGTTCGCCATGGCAAGCGTGGCCCTGCCAGTCGGCCCTGACCTGGCTGGCAGCAGGAGTTCGGCCGCGCCCGCCAATCGGCCAACAGCCTGTTGGACACTTCTGCTCCGGATCAGCCCCTTCCAGATTCCGAGTTAACCGGCTTTAGATTCCCGATTAGCCGCTGCTAGCCTCCGGATCAGCCGCTCCAGATCCATGCTCCCGCAGGCAGTCTGCCCCCGTGGCATCGCCAGACGGTTGCAGGAGAGCCTGGCTGATACGCCTGTGGTGCTGCTGAACGGGCCCCGCCAGAGCGGCAAGACCACGCTGGTGCGGCAGTTCGCCACCGATCAGCGTCCCTACCTCACCCTCGATGACGCCACCACCTGCGCCGCTGCCCGCCAGGATCCCCAGGGCTTCCTTCGTCGGCTCGATGGGGCGGTGATCGATGAGGTGCAGCGGGTGCCTGAGCTGCTGCTAGCGATCAAGCTGGCGGTGGATGCGCGCCGTGGCCCTGGCCGCTTCCTGCTCACCGGCTCCGCCGATGTGATGGCCCTGCCGCGCGTGGCCGATTCCCTGGCCGGGCGTCTTGAGGTGCTCTCTCTCCTGCCACTGGCCGGCTGTGAGCTGGCCGGCACACCCAGCGGCTGGATTGATGAGTTGTTCGCCGCCCTGGCGGCCCAGACGAAGCCACCCTCACCCACACCCGAGCAGGCCGCCACCCAGGTCGGCGTGGATCTGGAGAGGCGCGTGCTGGCCGGCGGCTACCCGGAGGCGCTGCGTCGATCCAGCGAGGCCCGCCGCCGGGCCTGGGCCCGCAGCTACCTCAACGCCATCCTGCAGCGCGATGTCCGCGACATCGCCGAAGTGGACAAGCTTCTGGCGTTGCCCCAGCTCCTCGCCGCCCTCGCCCAGGTCTGCGGTCAGCTCTGCAATTACACCCAGCTCGGGGCCCGGATCGGGCTCGACGGCAAAACGGTCAGCCGTTACCTGACGATTCTTGAGCAGCTGTTTCTGGTACGGCGCATCCCAGCCTGGTCGGGAAATGGTCTGGCCAGGATTGTCAAGACGCCCAAAGTGCAATTTCTCGACTCCGGCCTGCTCAGCCATCTTCTCGTTCTGAAGGCGGCGCGTATGGCCAGCGACCGCACAGCCTTTGGACCCGTTCTGGAATGCTTTGCCTGTGGCGAGCTTCTCCGCCTGGCCAGTTGGGCAGACGACTCTTATGATCTGATGATGTATCGCGACAAGGATCAAATGGAGGTGGATGTGGTCATCGCCAACAGCCTGGGATCCCTTGTTGGAGTTGAGGTGAAGGCGAAGGCCAGCCTCCAACGCCGCGATGCCGCCGGCCTCAACCGCCTGTCCCAGCAGGCCGGCGATCGCTTCCTCGGTGGCGTGGTCCTCTACGACGGCATTCAGTCGCTGCCCATGGGCTCCGTTGCCGGCCGCCCGATCTGGGCCCTGCCCCTCGCCAGCCTCTGGCAGGGCGCCGCAACCGCCAGCCCATGACCCCCAACCCGTACAGCGAAGACCACCTGGTCGAACAGCCCGCCGTGGCGCTGTTGGCGGAGCTGGGCTGGCAGACGGCCTGCGGGCTGGAGGAAACCTTCGCGCCGGAGGGCGGCAGCCTGGGCCGCCGCGATCGCCGCGAGGTGGTGCTGCTGCCGCGCCTGCGGGCAGCCCTAGAGCGGCTCAATCCAGGCCAGCCGCCGGAGGCGATCGGTGCGGCCATCGAGGATCTCAGCCGCAACCGCTCCGCCATGGGCCTGGTGGCGGCGAACCGGGAGGTTTACGGCCTGCTCAAAGATGGCGTGCTGGTGTCGGTGCCCGACCTGGAGCGGGGCGGTCTGAACAAGGTGCGGCTGCGGGTGGTCGACTGGGACCAACCCGCGGAGAACGACTGGCTCGCCGTCAACCAGTTCACCATCCAAGGGGATCTCTACGGCTGCGTTCCCGATCTGGTGGGCTTCGTGAACGGGTTGCCGCTGGTGGTGATCGAATTCAAGAATCCCGGCGTGTCGGCTCGCGTCGCCTTCGACGACAACCTCACCCACTACAAAAGCGCTATTCCGCAGCTGTTCTGGAGCAATGCCTTCCTGATCGCCTCCAACGGCACCGCCAGCCGCATCGGCTCCCTCAGCGCCGACTGGGAGCGGTTCTTTGAGTGGAAGCGGATCGAAAGCGAGAATGAACCACGGCGCGTATCGCTGGAGGTGCTGCTGCGCGGCACCTGCGAGCCGCAGCGCCTGCTCGATTACGTGGAGAACTTCACCCTGTTCAGCGATAGCAAAGGCGGGCTGGTCAAGATCATCGCCCAGAACCATCAGGTGATCGGCGTCAACAACGCCATCGCCGCCACCCTGGAGGCACGCCGCCGGGGGCATGGCCGGGCGGGGGTGTTCTGGCAGACCCAGGGCAGCGGCAAGAGCTATTCGATGGGCTTCTACAGCCAGAAGATCCAGCGCAAGGTCCCCGGCGACTGGACCTTCGTGATCGTCACCGACCGCACCGATCTCGACGAGCAGATCGCCGACACCTTCAAGGCCGCCGCGATCGTCTCCCAGGCCGAAGGAGATCAGTGCCAT
>JBILEP010000289.1:0-3265 GCA_044352045.1 Cyanobium sp.
AAGCACATCCACCAGAGGGATCGAGTCACGCACCTGATCCAGCAGACGGGGAATGCGGCTGATCACCTTATCGGCCGGGACGCTATGGCCTCCTTCACTGACCCGGCCCGCGATCCGTGCTTGGTTGAGATCGGTGCTCTCCAGGTGGATCAGCACCATGATCACCATATAGCCCAAGGCGTTGGCGCGGGCGATGAAATCGATCTTGGAGGGATGGGAATAGACCGTTTCAAAACAGAAGCTCAACCCCTGCTCCAGCAGCTGATGACGTTGCCGTTCCGCCAGCTGGGCAGCTGCATAGCTGTGGGCTTCCGCGGCCTCACCAAAGACGATCCTGGCCAGCACATCGGCATTCACGAAGGGCAGCCCGAGCGGCTCCAGCGCCAGCCGGTAGAAGGTGCTCTTGCCGGCACCGTTGCCGCCCACAAGGATCCACAGCTGGGGGCGTTCGATCAAGCTGCCGTGGCATCGCAGGGCTGGAACACGCCATTGGTAAAGGTGCCGGCCATGCGCTTGCCTTCGTGGTCGATCCGCTCCAGCAAACCAGGCCGGTCGGGGCAGGCCTGATAACGCCATGGGCCCGTGCTCACGGATGCGGCCAGAGTGCCGCTCGAGCGCTGGGCATCAAGGGAAGCGAACACGCTCTCCGGGGCCACCGCCGCCGCCCGCACCGGTTCCACCCGCAGCCGCGCCAGTCCCGCTTTCACATCGAGAAGAAGGTCGGGATCGAGCAGTGCGGCCACCTCCTGCCCCAGGGCGGCCCAGTACTCGATCTGCTGAGCGGCACTGCGGTGGTGACGGGCACCGGCCAGGGCAGCCCTGCGCATCAGGTCGTCCTGCAGACGCAGGGGCGAGGCGGATTTCGCCATGGACGACGGATCAACCCTTCAACCGTAGCAGTCTGCTACGGAGCGGGGGATGCCTCTGCGTCACTGGCTACACCCGTTGTTCTGAAGCAGCACTGCTGGTTGCCTCAGCCCCGGGCAGACCCTTCGGGTGAACGCTTTGCTGGTGGGCATTAAGTGGCTGCCCGCCCAGTCAGCAGGGTCTTCGCGCGGGTTTTTACCGACGAAGCACATCGTCTCGCGCCAGGGAGAACGCCTGTGAATCTTGCGCGCGGTGGTGGTGGGGGGGGGGCTGACGGATCGGGGCTAGTCTGGTAGTAATGGCTACACCCCGCTAACGAACCTTTCTCTACTTTCTTTCGGTTTGCAATCTCCACCTTGGCTTTCTTCCGCCTCTGGACGTTGGCTGTGCTCGGCACCTCCCTGCTGCTGCCGCAGGCGCTCCGGGCCGAGAGCAGCACCGCCGCCCCCGCCGCCACGGGCAACGGCGGCACCCTGCTCAACGGCAGCACCGAAGCCAACCCCCACGGCGACTGGAGCGGCACCTACCAGAACATCGGCGTGAACCTCAACTCCGCCCGCCAGACCCGCGACGGCTTCCTGGTGCGCGTCAAGCGCCGCATCAAGCCCGGCGGCGACGCCGCCAAGGAATTCGCCCGCAACATCCCGGTCGTCTCCACCGCGGCGAACTGGGCCACCCTGGGACTGTTCAAGCGGGCCCTGAAATCCGATGGCGAAGCGGTGCGCGCCACCTGGTTGGCGATGAACTGCAAGCAGAAGAGCTTCAATGTGAGCAGCGACGGCTATTCCTGGCAGAACATCTACAAGGATCCCTATGGCCAGGCCGAGGATCTCTACTTCCAGTTCTGCGAAGCCAACCAGAAGGACGCCGCGCCGCCCTACCTCAGCCTGCCGCCCGCCGATGCCGACATGCTGCGCGCGGCGGCGATCAGGGATTGAGCGCCTCCTCCCGCCAGCCCGTCTCCGCCCGCCAGCGCCGGCGGCGATGGGGGTGGGCCTGGAGTTCCAGCAGCTCCACCCGCTGGAGGTGGATGCGCAGCAGCAGCAGATGGGCCGGCAGGGGCGAGCCATCGGCGATCTCCGCTGGGAAGGCCGCCTCCTGATCCCGGGGCTCCCCCGGGCTCGGCCAGCCCCACACGGCCCGGCCGGCGGGGCTGAGCTCCTGCCAGTGGCGCTGCCGCTCCCGTTGCTCCAGCTCCGGCGGCAGCGGCTGCCAGGCACCCCGCAGGCGGAACTGGGTCCGGGCGCGGGGCAACAGCCAGCACAGCTCCACCGCCGGCTGGGCGGCCAGTTCCGCGGCCTTGGCGCTGCGGCCATCGCTGAGCAGATCCAGCGCCGTGGCCCCGGCCCAGCCGCGGAACACCAGCGTGCGCACCCGCGGGCTGCCGTCGCCCGCCACACTGGCCAGCTGCAGCCAGCGGGCCTGGGGGGCGCGCCCCTCCCGCTCCCGGGCCCCCCGCAGCAGCGGTCGCCAGGGGGGAAGCGTTTCCGGCGAGATCATCGGGACCGTCAAGGGGTCCCCCAGCCTGCCGTCCACCCAGAGGCGTCCACGCTGGGGCCTCCGCGCTTCCCATAGTGGGAGCCCCCGAGGAGTGGCCGCGATGGTGGTGCCGGTGCTGAATGAAGCGCAGCGGCGCAAATGGGACGCCAGCGACGACGCGCTCTTCTACGCCGAGCCGCGCCTCGTGCACCATCTCGACGGGGCCTTCCGCGCCCGGCTCACCCAGCTCTACCGCGAGCGGATCCCCGCCGGCGCGGTGGTGCTCGATCTGATGTCCAGCTGGGTGTCCCACCTGCCGGACGATGCGGTCTACGCCAGCGTGATCGGCCACGGCCTCAACGCCAAGGAGCTCAGCGCCAACCCGCGCCTCGATCGCCATTGGGTGCAGAACCTCAACGTCGACCAGCGGCTTCCCCTGGAGCCCGACAGCGTGGATGCCACCTTGATCGTGGCCGGCTGGCAGTACCTGCAGCAGCCCGAGCCGATCGCCGCTGAGCTGCTGCGCATCACCCGGCCCGGTGGCCTGCTGATCGTGGCCTTCTCCAACCGCATGTTTTTCACCAAGGCCCCCCAGGTGTGGACCGACGGCAGCGACCGCGACCATCTCGCCTACGTGGCCGAGGTGCTGATCGCCCAGGGCTGGCCGCGCCCCACCCTCCTCGCCGAGACCACCCGCGCCCAGGGCCTGCCCGGGCTGATCGGCGCCAAGGGGGATCCCTTTTTCGCGGTGATCGCCCGCAAGGGCGGCTGAGGCGCGTGCCCCTAGCGGCGCTCCCGCAGGAAGCCGTCGCTGAGGGCCACCGCCGTGGCCCAGTTCTCCGCTTCGCTCAGCCCGGAGCGGCGGGTGGGTTTGAAACTGTGGTCGCCGTGAGGGATCCAGGCCAGCCGCACCGCTGGC
>JBILEP010000209.1:0-4223 GCA_044352045.1 Cyanobium sp.
ACCAATCCCGATGGCAGCGTCGCCGGCCTGCGCATCGGCGGCATCCGCGGCCAGGAGGGCCGGGAGGTGGTGGCGGATGCTTATGTCAGCGCCATGCCGGTGGATCCGCTCAAGCTGCTGCTGCCCGAGGCCTGGCGCCAATTCCCCTATTTCCAGAAGCTCGACGGCCTCAACGGAGTCCCGGTGATCAACATCCATCTCTGGTTTGACCGCAAGCTCACCGACATTGATCACCTGCTGTTCAGCCGCAGCGATCTGCTCAGCGTCTATGCCGACATGAGCAACACCTGCCGTGAGTACGCCGACCCCGAGCGCTCGATGCTTGAGTTGGTCTTCGCGCCGGCGAAGGACTGGATCGGCCGCCCGGATGAGGAGATTGTGGCCGCCACGATGGAGGAGCTCAAACGGCTGTTCCCCCAGCATTTCGAAGGCCCCGAGCCGGCGCGGCTGCGCAAATCGGTGGTCGTCAAGACGCCACTCTCGGTCTACAAGACCGTGCCCGGTTGCCAGCAGCTGCGCCCCGACCAGGCCTCGCCGATCGCCAACTTCTTCCTGGCGGGGGACTACACCATGCAGCGCTACCTGGCTTCGATGGAGGGGGCGGTGCTCAGTGGCAAGCTCTGCGCCCAGGCCATCGCCCGCTCCCCGCTGGCCGTCGCTGAGCCGGCGGTGGCCCTCGCGGTCTGACACCCGTGCGCACCGCGGCCCCCGCCACCATTCCCGGTCTGCCCAGCCTCGAGCAGGCCTACGAAGACTGCCGGCTTGAAACCGCCACCTGGGCGAAGACGTTCTACCTGGGCACGTTGTTGATGCCCCCCGCCAAGCGGCGGGCGATCTGGGCCATCTACGTCTGGTGCCGTCGCACCGATGAATTGATGGACAGTCCCGAGGCCCAGGGGCGGCCCACCCTCGAACTGGCCAGCCGGCTCGACAGCTGGGAGCGGCGCACCCGCGACCTGTTCGCCGGCAGCATCCGCGACGGACTCGATCTGGCGATGCGCCACACGCTCGATCACTATCCCCAACCGATCCAGCCCTACCTGGACATGATCGAGGGGATGCGCATGGACCTGACCACCCACCGCTACCTCAGCTTCCGGGAGCTGGAGCTCTACTGCTATCGCGTCGCCGGCACGGTGGGTCTGATGACCCAGGAGGTGATGGGGCTCGATCCCGCCTACACCTCCGCCCCCTGGAGCGAGCGGCCCGACACTTCGGAAGCAGCGGTGGCCCTGGGCATCGCCAACCAGCTCACCAACATCCTGCGCGATGTGGGCGAGGACCGCGGCCGGGGTCGCATCTACCTTCCCCAGGACGAGATCGCCGGCTTCGGCTATTCGGAGGCCGAACTGCTGGAGGGTGTGGTCAATGACAACTGGCGGGCGCTGATGCGTTTCCAGGTGGCCCGCGCCCGCGACTGGTTCGCCCGCTCCGAGGCCGGCGTGCGCTGGCTGGCCCCCGATGCCCGCTGGCCGGTGTGGGCCTCCCTGCGGCTTTACCGGGGCATCCTCGATGTGATTGAGCAGCTCGATTACGACGTCTTCAACCATCGTGCCTTTGTGCCCACCGCGGGCAAATTCCTTGATCTGCCCCGCTCCTTCGTGATCGCCCAGGCCCGCTGACGGCTTCAGCGGTGGTGGCGGTAAAACCGCGCTTTCGCGGCCTCGGCGGTGAGTCCGTAGGCCAGCAGGATCAACGCCAGCGGCCCCAGGAAGTGGGCCGGCAGGGGCACAAACCCGAACAGCTGTCCCAGGGGGGTGGCCGGCAGCAGCAGGGTGGCCACGATCACCGCCGCGGTAGCCAGCATCAGGCCGCGGGAGGGCCGGCTGCTCCAGATCGGGCCGCGAGTGCGCACCACCAGCACGATCATCGCCGCCGAGATCACCGACTCCACGAACCAGCCGGTGCGGAAGTGGGCCTCATCCGCCTTCAGCAGACCCAGCAGCACCACGAAGGTGAGGCCGTCGTAGAGCGAACTCACCAGGCCGAAACTGAGCATGAAGCGGCGGATGAAGGCGATGTCCCAGCGCCGCGGCCGCTCCACCCAGTCGCGGTCGACCCGATCGCCTGCGATCGTCATCTCTGGCAGATCGGTGAGCAGGTTGGTGAGCAGGATCTGCTTGGGCAGCAGCGGCAGGAAGGGCAGCAGCAGGGAGGCGCCGGCCATCGAGATCATGTTGCCGAAGTTGGCGCTGGTGGCCATGAACACGTACTTCAGGGTGTTGGCGAACGTGCGCCGGCCCTCGCCGATCCCCTCCACCAGCACCCCAAGATCCTTCTCCAGCAACACGATGTCGGCCGCCTCCCGGGCCACGTCCACGGCCCCCTGCACCGACAGGCTGACGTCGGCGGCGTGCATGGCGGGCGCGTCATTGGTGCCGTCCCCCATGTAGCCCACGACGTGGCCGGATTGGCGCAGGGCGCGGATCAGTCGCTCCTTCTGGTTTGGCTCCACCTCGGCGAAGATGTCGCACTGGCGCACGAGCACCGGCAGGGCCTCATCGCGCAGGCGCTGCAGCTCCGGGCCGGTGATCACCCGCTCCGCCACCAATCCGGCCTGCTTGCCCACGTGCTGGGCCACGAGGGCATTGTCGCCGCTGATCATCTTCAGCCGTACCCCCAGGCCGGCCAGGCGCTCGATGGTGAGGGCGATTCCCGGCTTGAGCGGATCCTCCAGCACCACCAGACCCAGGAAGGTCATCCCCTCCTCGGAGCGGGCGCCCAGGCGGGGCTCCGGATGCCGGCGAATCGCCACCCCCAGCAGGCGGGCCCCCTCCCCGCTCAGCTCCCGGAAGCGCTCCCGGATGCCCGCCTCCAGCTCCGCCAGCGCCACGGTGGCGCCGTCGCTCCGTTCGGCGTGGCTGCAGACCGCCAGCACCTGCTCGACGGCCCCCTTGGTGATCAGCAGGGGCTCCCCGTCCGAGGCCACGGGCTCCAGCAGCAGGCTCAGGCGCTTGCGATGGAAGTCGAAGGGTTTCTCATCCCGCTTGCGCCAGCCCTCGGGCGCCGGGCCGAGGTCGCGCAGGGCCTCATCGATCGGATTGGTGGCGCTGGTCTCGAAGATCGCGTTGAGCCGGGCCATGGCCAGCACCCGCTCGCTGGAGGCCCCGTCCGCCGCCAGAGCTCCCCGCACCCGGGCCCTGCCTTCGGTGAGGGTGCCGGTCTTGTCGGCGCAAAGCACCTCCATGCTGCCGAAGTCCTCGATCGCCGCCAGGCGCCGCACGATCACCTGTCGGCGGGCCATGTTCTGGGCGCCGCGGGCCAGATTGACGCTGATGATCGCCGGCAGCAATTGGGGGGTGAGGCCGACGCCGAGCGCCAGGGCGAACAGGAATGAATCGGACACCGGGCGCTGCAGGTAGACGTTGAACGCGAAGATCAGCCCGATCAGCAGCAGGGTCAGCTCCAGCAGCAAGGTGCCGAACCGTCGGACGCCGCGTTCGAACTCCGTTTCCCCGGGGGTGAGCCGCAGGCGCTCGGCGATGGCCCCGTAGCTGGTGGCCCTGCCGGTGCGCAGCACCAGGGCCCGGCCGCTGCCGCTCACCACATGGCTGCCCATGTGGAGCAGGTTGGCCCGGTCCGCCAGGGGGGTGGTGGCCGGCAGAGGGCCGGTCTGCTTCTCCACCGGGAAGCTCTCACCGGTGATCGAGGCCTCATCCACGCAGAGATCCTGCTCCGCCAGCAGCCGGCAGTCCGCCGGGATGCCATCGCCGGCGGCCAGGAGCACCACGTCGCCCGGCACCACCTCATCCATTGGAATCGAGCGTTCCTGCCCATCCCGCCGCACCGTGGCCTGCAGTTCGACGAGCTCCAGCAGCCGCTCCACCGACCGGGCGGCCCCCTGCTCCTGCCAGAAGCCGAGCAGGCCGCTGGCGGTCACGATCGCCAGGATGATGAGCCCGTCGGTGGGGGAATCGAGCAGGAACGAGAGCAGGGCCGCCCCCAGCAGGATCAGGATGATCGGGCTGGTGAACTGGCGCAGCAGCAGTTGCAGGCTGCGGATGCGGGGCGCGTGGGCCAGACGGTTCGGCCCGTACTGGCTCAGCCGGCGGTGGGCGGTCGCCGAGCTGAGCCCCTCGGGGCTGGAGTCCAGCCGCGTGCAGAGGTCGGCTTCGCTGACGCACCAGTCGTCAGCCGCCGCCATGGTCTGATCAGCTGGGCGCACAATCCTGGGGCACCAGCCATTCCAGCAGGATCGGATTCAGTCGCTCCGGCGCCTCATC
>JBILEP010000161.1:0-5216 GCA_044352045.1 Cyanobium sp.
TCGTGGGGGCAGTGGCCCAGGCCATCCAGCACCCGCAGCTCCCGCACGCAGGGATAGGTGGCGGCCCACCGCCTGGCCTCGGCTGGAGCTTCCCAGGGATCGAGCCCGCCCCAGACCATGCGCACCGGCAGGCGCAGCTCGGCCAGCAGATTCGGGGCCAGATGGTCGCGGAACAGGTTGACGAAGCCGCGGAAGCTCTCCACCGCCCCCGGGTCGGTCGCGGGGCGATGGAGCAGGGCCACGAGCTGATCATCGACGTTGGCGCCACTCGGGTAGGCGATCCGCAGCACCCGGCGGATGAAGCCCGGCCGCGCCAGCACCGTGAACAGGGCCTTCAACAGCCAGCGTTGCCGCACCAGCTGTTTCACCACCGGCCGTCCGGCCTGCTCCCAGATCGGCAGCTCGGCGATCCGCTTCTCGTCCAGGGTGCGCTGGGCGCAATCGATGAGCACCACCTGGGCGGTGGCCCGGCCGCCCTGCTCCAGCAGGCGCGCGGCGTTGAGGGCGACGAGGCCGCCGATCGAATTGCCCACCAGATGCAGGGGACGCTCCGGGGATAGCCGCTCGGTCACGAAATCGCGCACCTGCTCCGCCCACAGGTCGAAGCAATACCGCACCGAATCCGCCGCCTCCGGCTCCCCGTCCAGGCGGGAGCGGGGTTTGTCGCTGGCGCCAAAGCCCAGCAGATCGAGGGCGAACACCTCAACATGCTGGGCCAGGGCGGGCAGGTTGTGGCGCCAGTGTCCGATGCTGGCCCCGAAGCCGTGGATCAACACCACGGTTTCGGTCGACTCAGGTGAGCCCCGGCGGATCCAGGCGATGCGGTGGCCCCGCCAGAGCCAGAACTCAGGCTCCGGCAGGGCCACGGCGGGAGGGCTCACGGGTCGCGGGTCAGACGCCGACCTTCTGGTTGGCCAGCAGGGCCTTCAGTTTGGCCAGTTCGCCGCCCCAGCGGGGATCGGGAGCCTCGCTGTCGACGTTGTCGGCATGCACCACCTTGTCGACGGGGCGGCGGCTCGCGGCGGGGGTGGGGCTGGCGCGACGCTCGCCGGGGCCGGCCGTGCCCTTGGTTTCGCGGCGCTCGGAGATCTCGATGCGCAGGCTGTTGCCGCCAAACTCGCGGCCGTTCAGCTGCTCGATCACCGCCTCGGCGGTCTTGCGGTCGTCGACGTTGGCGAAACCGAAGCCGCGGCATCCGCCGGTTTCACGGTCGTTGACCGCTTTAAAGCGCACACCCTCCCCCACGGAGGTGAAGAGGGCTTCGAGCTCCTGGGCGTCAAAGGTCCTCGGCAGGTTGCCGACATACAGACGAACACTCATGGGGGAGAGAACAGAAGGAAAGCTTTGGCTGGCGGTGCAATCACGCCCTTGCATTCAGAAGTTAATCACGCCGGCCCCCCAACTCGCACGCCAGCCACTGCCGGGCGCTGCGCAGAACCTGCTCCCGTTCCGCCCCGATCAAGCCGCCGCCGCGCTGCCCGCGGGGAAGGCGGCCAAAGGCCCGCTCCCGGGTGAGGGCGTCCAGCAGGCGGCCGAGGGTCGGGCCGGCCGCAATCCCCAGCTCCTGCTGCAACTGGCGGCCATCAAGGGGGGGATGGGGATGGAAGAGGGGATCCTCGGGATCTCGCCAGCGCGCCAGGGCCGTTCGGGCCGCGACTGGCTCCAGGTGAAGCAGCAGGGCCGGCAGATCGGCCTCCAGGTCGCGCTGCAACGCCAACCGTTCCTCTTCCGTCAGGGCCTCCAGGGTGCCTCCGGGGCGCTCGGTCAGCTCCCCTCGCCAGCGCCGCAGCTGGCGGCAGCGCTGCTGCAGGCGCCGGCTGGCCAGCAGGCGTCCAAGCCCGTCGCCCGCCAGCACCGCCGCCAGGCGGGCCAGGGGCAGCGCGGTGGCCTCCTCCTGGGCCGTGAGCCCCCGCTCCCGGGCTCGCTCCGGGGTGAGGGCGGCCAGCAGCGGCGTTGCCACCGCCGCCGCCACCCCGCCCCAGGGCCGCAGCAGGCCGGCCGCGAGGCTGGCGGCCAGCCAGGCCGCCCCGGCCGGCGCCGCCGCCACCCGTTCCAGCTCCGCCAACACCCGCTCCCCGGCCACCTCCGCCAGCCGCCGGTGGTGCTGCTGAATCCACGACCAGGTGATTGGATCGATCGAGAAATCAAGTTCGGCCGCCAGCCGCACACCCCGCAGCAGCCGCAGGGGATCCTCCAGCAGGTTGGCCTCGCGGATGGCCACCAGCCGGCGGGCGGCCAGGTCCGCCTGGCCGCCGTGGGGATCCACCAGCTCGGCGGGCGGGCTGCCGGCGCTCGGCAGCGGCAGGGCCATGGCGTTGATGGTGAAGTCCCGCCGGTCCAGGTCGGCCGTCAGGTCGTCACCGACCTGGCGAGCCAGATCGATCGTCCAGCCCTGCAGCACCAACCGGGCGATCGAGCGCTCTGGATCCAGCGCCACGAAGCTGCCGCCCAGCCGTCGGGCCAGGGAGCGGCTGAGCGCCAGGGCATCCTCCGGCACCACCAGATCCAGGTCGGGCCGCTCCGCCAGCCGTCCCAGCAGCGCGTCGCGCACCGCTCCCCCCACCAGCGCCGTGCCGGGGGGCAGGGTGGCGAGGGGCAATGGCCAGCGCTGCGGTTCCAGGGCCTGCCACAGGAGGGCGACAGGGGCTGGACCTGCGGCCAGAATGGGTGGCGCTCCAGGCTCCTGCGGCATGTGCATTTGCGTGGACTGCCACTGGGTCGACCGCTGCCAGGCCTATCACACGGTCGAGCGGCAGCACGGTGTGCCCCATCTGGCCGAATCCCCCGATGTCCGTCCCCGTCAGCCGGTGATCCACGTGCAGGTGCGCCCCTTGCCCGGTGGCCAGGTGGGGGCCGAGTGGGATGTGCGCGCCTGCAGTGATTTCCGCTCCGACCCCGGCCGCTGGCGACGGTTGCGGCCCGGTCAGCCGCTGCCGCCATGAGCGAAGCCCCCGGTGCCGGCCCTGCGCAGGGTTGGCTGCTCGCCCTGCACAGCTCCAGCGAGGTGCTCGGGGTGGGGCTGCAGCGGCTGGGCGCCCGCGAGCCGGAGCGGCTGGCGGCGTTTCCCCTCGGCCGGGAGCTCGCCCAGCGCTTGTTCGGCTGCGTCGAGACGGTCCTGCCCGCCGCCGACTGGCCGGATCTGGCCCGCCTGGCGGTGGCCACCGGCCCCGGCGGCTTCACCGGCACGCGCCTGACCGTGGCCCTGGCCCGCACCCTGGCCCAGCAGCTGGCGTTGCCCCTCGATGGGGTGAGCAGCTTTCGGCTGGTGGCCCGCCGGCTCTGGCAGCGGGGGGAGGGTCCCGCGGCGGGCCCCTGCTGGCTGGTGCAGGAGCTGCCCCGCCGCGGACTGGTGGCCGGGCTCTACGCGTTGGATCCGGCCGTGCCGGGCGGCATCGTCGAGCGGCGGCCACCCCGGCTTTACCCCGATGCCACGGCGCTGGCCGACCATCCCCAGGTCGCCGCCACGGCGCTGCTGCCCGAGGACGTGGGCCAGCTTCTGGCGGTGGCCCAGGCGAGCGCGGCGCTGGCGCCCCAGGCTCCCTGGCAGCCGGTGCTTCCCCTCTATCCCACCAGCCCGGTCGGGGAGGTGGGATGAGAACGAAGGCCCCCCGCCGTTCCCGCCGGGTCGCCCGCCGCCCGGTCGGCCGTCCGCCCGCCCGCCCGCTCCCTCGCCGCCGTCCGTCGGCCTGGCCGCGCCGCTTGCTGGTGCTTGGCTTGGCAGGGTCTCTGCTTTGGCTGTCGCGGGGCCTCTGGTGGCCCGATCCGCCGCCGCCCCAGGTGATTTTGGTGCTCGGGGGCGACAAGGATCGCGAGATCCGGGCGGCCGAGCTGGCCCGCAGCCGCGGCCTGCCGGTGGTGGTGAGCAGCGGCACCAATCCCGAATACGCCCACTGGCTGTTCGAGCAGCGGGCCGGGCTGCCCGCCCGCCAGGTGCGCCTCGACTACCGGGCCCACGACACCCTTTCCAATTTCACCTCCCTGGTTGATGATCTGCGCCGCGCCCGCATCCGCCATGCCCTGCTGGTGACCAGCAGCGACCACATGCCCCGCGCCCTGCTGGTCGGTCGGATCGTGGCGGGCAGTCGCGGCATCCACCTCACCCCGATGGCGGTGCCCTGTGGCTCGCTCTGCGCGCCCGAGGGCCGTCGCCTGGTCTGGGGCGACGGGGCCAGGGCGGCCCTCTGGGTGCTCAGCGGCCGCGACGTCAGGAGCTGGGTGGAAGGGCGGCTCGGTTCCTGGCTGCCGCCAGTCGGGAGGGGCGGATGAGTCCCTGCTCGAGCAGGGCGTTGATCTGATCCTGGGCCTGGCGGGTGACCCGCTCGAGCTCCTGGCGGCTGCGCGAGGACGGCGGCGGGATCGGCGTGCCGATGCGCACGTGCACGGGCACCAGCCGCAGTCCCGCTCCGTGGGGGCCCAGGGCCCGGTGGCTGTTGACGATCGCCACCGGCAGCAGTGGCACTCCGGCGCGGGCCGCCAGTAGGGCGGCCCCCAGCTGGGGGTCATTGACACGGCCATCGGCCTGGCGAGTGCCGTCCAGGAAAACACCGGTGGCCCAGCCATGGGCGAGCCGCTCGCCGGCCGTGCGGATCGCTTCCCGGTCGCCGGCGCCGCGGCTCACTGGATAGGCGCCGCAGGCCCGGATCAGCGCGCCGAGCAGCGGCACCCGGAACAGCTCCGCCTTGGCCATGAACGCCACCGGTCGACCCAGGGCGTGGCCCACCAGGGGGGGGTCGAGGTATGAGCCGTGGTTGGCGACCACCACCAGCGCCCCCTCCATCGGCACATGGGAGCCGCCGCCGGTGCGGCCACGGAACAGCAGCCGGTAGAGCGGCAGAACAACCAGCCAGCTGATCAGCCGGTAGGTCAGGTTCGGCCGGGGTGACCGCAGCAGGACCGGCGGCTCGGTCACAGTCCGAGGTCGGCGGCAGCCGCGATCTGGGCGGTGGTCACGCCGGGGCAGCCCCGTTTGATCAGGCCGCTGAGCACGCCGCCCGGGCCGATCTCCACCGCGGTGTCGACGCCCTCCTGGGCCAGCCGGGCCATCGTTTCGCGCCAGCGCACGCCACGGGTCATCTGGTGGCGCAGGCGGGCCTTGAGGGCTTCCGCTCCGGTCTCGGGGATGGGGTCGGTGTTGCTGAGCACCGGGATGGTCGCGTTGGCGAAGGGCACCTGCTCCAGATCGGCGGCGAAGGCCGCCGCCGCCTCGGCCATGAAAG
>JBILEP010000039.1:0-11500 GCA_044352045.1 Cyanobium sp.
AACCAGGCCCAGCAGGTGGAGGGGGCCGTGCTGCGGCTGCACACCAGCTGGCGTCGCTTGAACGGACTACAGGAGCGCCTGTGGGTGGAGAGCGGCAGCAGCACCCCCCACCTGCGGGAGCTGATCACCGCCCTGCAGACGCTCAGCGGCAACACGATGCGGGTGTCCCTCGGGGAGCTGGGGGGCGGCAAGCGGGTGCGGCTGCAGCTCGTGGAGGAGTCAGCGGAGGCGCTGGAGCCGCCGCCGCTGCCCTGAGACTCGCCTCCACATCTGGTGGTCGCTATGGTCGGGCCGCACCAGTGATGGCGTGGCCTTGGCGGACGACGGGCGGCAGGATTCCCTGAACGAGGCGCTCGGCAGACATTTCGGCTGGCAGGACTTCCGGCCCGGCCAACGTCCTGTCGTGGAGGCGCTGTTGGCCGGTCGTGACTGCCTGGCCGTGCTGCCCACCGGTGCCGGCAAGTCGCTCTGCTACCAGCTGCCGGCCCTGGTGCGCGAGGGGCTGGTGGTGGTGATCTCGCCGCTCGTGGCCCTGATGCAGGACCAGGTGAGCCAGCTGCAACGCCGCGGCATCGCCGCCGCCTGCCTGCACCGGGGTGTGGAGAGCGGCGAGCGGCGGGCCCTGCTGCAGCGCCTGCGGGAGCACCGCCTCAACCTGCTCTACCTCGCACCGGAGCGGCTGCAGCTGGAGAGCACCCGGGTCCTGCTGGATGACATCCTGGTGGCCGGCCGGCTGGTGGCCCTGGCGGTGGATGAGGCCCACTGCATCAGCGCCTGGGGCCACGACTTCCGGCCCGACTACCGCCGCCTGGGCCAGCTGCGCGCCCTCTGCCCGGGTGTTCCCCTGGTGGCCCTCAGCGCCACCGCCGCCCCCCAAGTGCGCGCCGACATCATCCGCCTGCTGCAGCTGCGCCGGCCCCTGATCCAGGTGCGCTCCGCCCGACGCGGCAACCTCGCCTACACCATGCGGCTCCGGCCAGCCGATCCCCTGGCGGAGGTGCTGGAGGCGGTCCAGGCCAGCCGGGGCGCGGCGTTGCTTTACGCCCGCACCCGCCGTTCCGTGGAGCACTGGGCCGCGCGCCTGGCCGCCGCCGGGGTGGAGGCGATCGCGTATCACGCCGGCATGGATCCCCCCAGCCGGCTGCTGGCACTCGAGCACTTTCAGCGCCATCCCCGGCCGGTCCTGGTGGCCACCGTGGCCTTCGGCATGGGGGTCGACCGCCAGGACGTGGGGTTGGTGCTCCACCTCGACCTGCCGGCCAGCCCCGAGGGCTACCTGCAGGAATCGGGCCGGGCCGGCCGGGACGGCCTGCCCGCCCAATGCCTGGTGCTCTTCGATCCGGCCGATCGGGTGAGCCTCGGCTGGGCGATCCGGGCGGCGGGGCAGAAGGGGGGCGGGGAGGCGACGGAGCTGCGGGAGGCGGAGCGTCAGCGCCTGGAGCTCGCCCAGCGCAAGCTGCGGCGCATGGAGGCGGTGGCCGAGGGGGAGGGCTGCCGTGAGCGGGCCCTGCTGCTGGCGGTGGGGGAACTGGCGCCCCCCTGCGGCCGCTGCGACAACTGCCGCTCCAGCCTGCGGCCGCGGGACTGGTCGGAGCAGGCGGGGGTGCTGCTAGCCCTGCTCCAGGAGCGGGGCGGGCGGGATCTGCGCGGCCTGGCCGGCGATCTGGCGGAAAGCCACGACAAGGACGAGGAGCGCTGGGCTTGGCTGGCCCGGCGGCTCGTCCAGGAGGAGCTGGTCAGCGAAAGCGACGATGGCGCCCAGCGGCTCTGGCTGCGCTCCAGCGGTCGTCACTGGTTGCGCCGCCCCTGGCCGCTGCATTGGGCGGCTTAGCTCAGCCGCGGGCTTTGCAGAGGTCGCCGACCAGCTGCTGTTCGAAGTCCGCCTGGGGATCGTCCCAGGTTTTCCACTGGCCGGCCTGGCTGGTGGCGTTGATCTTGCGGGCCGTGCAGTTGATCGCCAGGTACAGCGACTGCCCTTCGCCGTTGAGGGTGGGAGCCACCATGCTGCCGCCCATCGGCTGCCAGTTGGCCCAGTCCACCTGCAGGGGGCCGTAGGTGCGCCAGTCGGGCTTGCCGGTGCCCGGAGTGGAGGCCAGGCCCGCTCCCGCCTGGCGGCTGGCCATGGCCGTGGTGGCGGTGGTGGGGCGGGGCTTCGGCGAGGGGGTCGCCGCCGCCACCACGACCGGCTTGGCGGTGGGTATCGGCCGGGCGGCCAGCGGCTTCGGCGTGGGCCGAGGCGCGACGGTGGCGGCTGGGGCCGGGCTTGCGGCTGGGCTGCCCTTGAGCTTGAGGCGGGTGCCCGCCTGCACCAGGTTGGGATCGCTGATGGCGTTGATGCTCACCAGCCGGCTCATCGGCACGCCGTAGCCGTCGGCGATGGTGGAGAGGCTCTCGCCGGGCCGGACCACGTGATCGCTCGCCCCGCGGCGGTAGCCACCGCTGGGCGCGGCGGCGGCGGCCACCGGGCCACTCACCCGCAGGCTGCGGCCCGCTTCGACGTGATCCGGGTCGCTGATGCCGTTGATCGCGATCAGCCGCTGCATGCTCATGCCGTGTCGTTCGGCGATCTGCGAGAGGGTCTCGCCCTCCTTCACGGTGACCGTGCCCCCTCCGCCGGCGGCCGCTGCGCCAGCGGCACCGCCCCCCGAGGATCCGGGCACGGTCAGCACCCGCCCGGCCTCCACGAGGTCGGGATCGCTGATGCCGTTGATCTTCATCAGGCGGCTCATCGGGACGCCGACGCGATCGGCGATCTCCGACAGCGTTTCACCCTCCCTCACGGTGACTTGCCCGGCCAGGGTTGGCAGGGGCAACACCAGGGCCAGGGCCAGGGCGACGATCGGACGGCGCATGGACGCTAGGTACGGGGCACGCCGGCACCATAAGGATCAACTCGGGTCTCGCCCAGCCCCCCGGGGCCCCAATTTCCCAAATTCGTTCCCCTCCAGCCGTCCCATCGCCGGCACCCCGAGCCGCGGAGCCTCAGCGCAACAGCCATTCCATCCAGCGCAGCTTGCCGGCGTAGGGGGGGTAGCGGAGCGGGACATCCAGGGCGAAGGGGCGCCTCAGGACGCTGCGGCGATGGGAGAACGCCAGGAATCCATCCTCCCCGTGGGCGTGGCCCATGCCGCTCTCGCCCACGCCGCCGAAGGGCAGGCTCGCCAGCCCGGCCTGGAGGATCACGTCGTTGATCGCCACGCTGCCGGAGCGGCTGGCCGCCAGCAACCGCTGGGCGGCCGACTCGCTGCGGCTGAACAGGTAGAGGGCCAGGGGGGCAGGGCCACCGCGAAGCCGATCGAGGGCGTCCTCCAGGTCGGCCACCTCCAGCACCGGCAGCAGGGGCCCGAACAGCTCCTCCTGCATCAGCGGGTCGGACTGGGGCTCGCGCACGGCCACCACGGTGGGCGCGATTCGCAGCCGCTCCGGGTCGCTGCCACCTCCCAGCAGGATGCGACCCTCGCGGCGGGCCCCCTCCAGCAGGGCGGCCAGGCGGCTGAAGTGGCTGCGGTTCACAATCCGCGCCAGATCGGGACTGGCCAGCGGATCGTCGCCGTAGAAATTGCGGATCTCCGCGGCGATCGCCGCCAGCAGCGGCTCCCGCAGCCCGGGCACCACCAGCAGGTGGTCGGGGGCGACGCAGGTCTGGCCGGCGTTGGCGCCCTTGCCCCACAGCAGCCGGCGCGCGGTGACGGCGATGTCGGCATCCGCCAGGGCGATCGCCGGGCTCTTGCCCCCCAGCTCCAGGGTCACCGGCGTGAGGTGGCGGGCGGCGGCGGCCATCACCAGCCGGCCGACGCGACCGCTGCCGGTGAAGTGGATGTGATCGAAACGCTCCTCCAGCAGCCGGGCCGCCACCGCCCCGTCGCCACAGACCACCTGCACTGTGTCGGGCGGGAAGTGGCGGTCCAGGGAGCGGGCGATCAGGTCGGCCGTGGCCGGGGCCAGCTCCGAGGGTTTGACCACAGCGGTGTTGCCCGCCGCCAGGGCGCTCACCAGCGGCATCAGGCAGAGCTGGAACGGGTAGTTCCAGGGGGCGATGATCAGCACGCAGCCGAGGGGTTCGGGCACCACGCTGGCCTGGGCGGGCCGGGCCCAGAGGGGGACGGACCGCTGGCGGGGTCGCATCCAGCTGCGCAGCCGGCGCCGGGCCAGGGCCACTTCCCCCCGCACCAGAGCGAGCTCCCCGTGGGCCTCCAGGGCCGGCTTGCCGAGATCGGCCGCCAACGCCTCCTGCAGTGCCGGCTTGATCTCGCCCAGCAGGCGCTCCAACCGGTTCAGCTGCTCCAGCCGCCAGGCCAGCGGTCGGGTGTCGCCCCGCAGGACGGGGGCGCGCATGGCCTCCAGTGACACGGCCAGGGGCGCCAGCGGGGGACGGGGAGAGGGGATGGCCATGGCTTCGGGGCGGATCCTCTGGATGCCGCTGACTTTGGCGGACCCTGGCGCCGGCTGGGGTTCAGGGGGGAGGCTCCCGCTGGCAGCTTTGCTGGTAGGTCTCCAGGCGCAGATGGTCCAGGGCCGGGTCGCTCGGGCCCTCGAAGGCGAACAGCAGGGCGGTGGCCAGGGCCGCATCGCCCCTGCTCATGGCTTGCTCCACCGCGCCCCGCCAGGCGCTGGGGTCCACCCGCAGGGTTCGCAGGAAGCCGTCCGTGCGGCGCAGCGTGGCGCCATCGGCGGCGTGCAGGCGGATCTCGGCGAAGGCGGCGGGCCCGCTGCCGATGGGTTGGAGCAGCAGCCTGAGGTCGTCCCCGGGGGCCAGGGGGGCAGGGGCCAGGCGATCGGCCCCTCGATCGCCCCCCCTGGGCCGCTCTGCCGCTCCCAGAGCACGGTGGAGCCCCGCAACAGGCGAACCCGGGCGAGGGGCTCGCGCACGAAGATCGTGGGCTGGCTCAGGGGCACGCGGGCCAGCGCCCGGCCGCTGGGATCGGCCTCGCTCCGCGGGGCGATCACACAGACCTCCGCCGCCTCCGGCGGCTGCGCCGACGCCATCCCGGCGAGCAGCGGCGTCATTGCCAGCAGGGACAGGCGGGCCAGTCGCGTCGCCGTGGCGGGGTTCGGGAACATCAGGATCCGGGCCCGGCCCCGGGATCCTCCGCCATGGCCGCGTAGACCGCCAGAGCCTCGCGGCAGTGGCGGCGGTGGCGCTCCCGCAGGCTCGCTGGGGTTTCGATCCTCAGCCCCGCGCCGAAGCCGAACAGGGCCGTGCGCAGATCCACGTCCTCCTCCACCGTCCAGGTGGGCAGATCGATCTCCACGGGGTAGGGATGGCTGTCGCCGGCGGGGTTCGGGGAAAGCCGATGGGGGGCCTGGGGATGGCGCCACCAGCTGTCTCCGGGCAGGGGGAGGGAGTAGCGGGTGTGCTCGATCGGGAAGCGCTGCAGGCTCTCGCGGATGAAGGCGAAGGCCCAGGGCTGGCAGGAGAAGCGCAGGGTGGTGAGGGCTTGCTGGCGGCGGCGGGGCGACTCGGAGGCCACGGCCAACTGGGCCTCCAGGTCGCGCCCGAAGTGGATGCCGCCGCAGTGGTGCAGCAGCCGCTGCATTCTCGCCAGGGCCCGCCGCCGCGCCTCGGGTTCGCGCCGGTAGCCGCCCTCGCTGCGCCGCAGGGCCAGGCGGTCGAGCCGTTCGCAGCGGATCAGCCCCTCCTCCCGGCCGATGCTGTCCTCCTCGAACACCAGATACCAACCGATCGTGTGGAAGAGCAGTTGCAGCGGCCAGACCCGCAGCAGGCCGGCGGGTCCGCCGAGGTAGCCCGCCGCCGAGCTGTAGCGCTCGAGCTGCACGCGCCGGTTCTCGGCGATCGCCGTCTCCAGCCGCTCCGCCTGCCGCTCCGCGGCCAGGGAGTCGGGGCGCACCATCGCCGGGTGCAGCACGGATCGGTTGGCGAAGGCCCGCAGCGGCGGCTCGTCGTCGTCGCGGCCACCGGGCCAGGCGAGGCGCTGGTCGAGCTCCGCCAGCAGGCCATGGGCGGTGGGATCCCCGAGCCGTTCCGACGCCTCGCGCACCACCCCGTGCAGCTCCCGCAGGCGCGGCGTCGAGAGCAGCGCCGTGCCGAGGGCGTAGCCGCGCCGCACATTGTCGTGGCGCCCCCGGAAGCCGTAGGGGGTGAGCAGCTTCTCGAGGTCTTTGCGGAGGCTGGCGGCCTCCCCGGGCAGGTAGGCCCCGGGGGTGGCCTCCATCCGGGCGATCAGGTGCTCCCCCAGGGGCACGCCGGGCTGCCGGTCGAAGGGATTGTGGAGGATGTGGCGCAGCAGCGTCGCCTGGCGCACAAACACCGGCCGGTCGCCGGTCGGGGGAAAGCCGCCGTTCACAGCGCCGCCCCCAGCGCCCCAGCCCGCCCGCGGATCAGCCGCCGGCGGCGGTGCGATCGGCGCCTGGCGGTTGCCCCGGTCCCAGGCGTCGGCGCTGAAGCCCTGCTCCTGCAGCCAGATCAGGTCGGCGCGCAGGGCGGCGGCATCGGCGTAGCAGCTGCCGTGCAGCCGCCCCAGGAAGGCGGCGGCCCGTTCGGCGAGGTCGCCGCTCGGCAGCGGTGAGATCACCGCCTCCAGTTCGGCGCGGGTGAGCGGGTCGCCGGCCTCCAGCTCCGGCCAGCGGCTGAGCAGCCGCAGCAGGTAGAGCAGCCGCTCCAGGTCGAGCAGGCGCGAGTAGCCGTGGCGCTGCCAGTGGCGCTCGCGGTTGGTGGCGGCCCGGATCCGCCGGTCCAGCCGGGCCAGCTCTTCCGCCAGAAGCGGGGTGAGCGCCTCGTGGTGGGTCGGCACCACGGCCACCACCGCCGCGAACCCCTCGGCCCGGGAGGGGCCGAAGTGGGGGTCGCCCAGGGCGGCGGCCATCTCCCGGATCACCGCTTCCGGCACCCGGCGCTCGCGGGTGCGGTTCCACTCCAGGCAGGTGGCTAGGGGGGTGTAGAGCCACCAGCCGATCCACTCCACCGGCGCCGGCAGGGCGAGGGCCTGGGTGATCGCCAGCCGCCAGGGCCGCCGGGCGTGGGTCGCGTCGACGATCACCGGCACATCCGCGGCGACGGCCTCGCGGATGCGCTGCTGCAGATGGGCTTCGATCTCCCGCCAGGGCCCCTGAACGGCGGCGTCGCCGAACAGCTCGGCCCGGAGGCGATCGGTGGAGAGCAGCTGCGCCGGCTCCGCGCCGGGGGGGGTGAGCAACGGAGCCAGCTGCCGTCCGAGGGTGGTCTTGCCGCTGGCCGGGGGGCCGATCAGCAGGTGGCAGCGCAGGGGGCGCATCGACCTGCTCTTTCGCACGAATGATGCCATTGTCCCGCGCCCCACGACAGACGCTGTCGGGAACCCCCGATGGGATCCATGCCCGCCACCGATGCCGCCTCCGGCTATCGCCCTCCCGCCCTACTGCGCGATGTTCTCCTGCTTGATCTGCTCGAGCTCACGGGAAGCACCCAGGAGGCCAGCCGCCACCTCGCCCTCTCCCAGCCGAGCGTCAGCCGGCGCTATCGGCGCCTGGCCCGTGAATTCGGGCTGCGCCGCGACCTGCGCCTGCGCTGGGGCTTTCGCTATGGAAGCAACGGCAGCATCCGCCATCTGCGCCTGGCCGCCCGCGCCCACCGGATCGCCGCGGGCCAGGTCGTCCTTGGCGTGGATCCGTGGCATCGGCCCTTGTTGGAGGGGGTGGGGGGGCTGCTGCTGCCGCCTCCGCGCTTCCTGCCCGCGGCGGACTGGAGCCAGCTGCTGCGGGAGGGGGTGGTGGATGGGGCCCTGGTTCCCGCCCTGGAGCTGGAGTCCGGGGGGCGGCCTGGTCCCGGGGTGCAGATGGTGGAGCTGGGGGAGCTGCCCCTCGCCCTGGTGGCGCCGCTGGGGGGGAAGCGGCGGACGGCGCTGGCGCCATCCCCGGCGCAGGCCCCGGGGATGGCGCGGCTGCTGGAGGCCCATGGTTTGACCCTCCAGGCGGCCCCGCGACAGGCTCAGGACTGGAGTGGCTGGCTGGCGCTGCTGGAGCGGGGGGGCCCAGGGCTGCCGGTGCCGGGCCCGCTGGCGGCGGCGCTGCACACCTTCACCTCGGTGCCGCTGGAGCCGCTGCCCGCCACGGCGGTGCTGCGGGAGAAGCTCTGGCTGCTGCTGGCGGAGGACCTGGTGGACCGCCAGCTGGAGACGCGGATCCTCTCGGGATTGCGTCAGAGCCAGGCCAGGGTGAGCCAGCAGCCCCCCGGGGCGAGCTTCTCGATCACCAGGGGATGGCGGGGATCGGACAGCACGGAGTGTGCGTAGCGCCGGGCGTCCGCCAGGCTGGCGAAGCGGGGAGCGGGCACCTCGTCCGGCACGGTGTGCTCATGGGGCGCCAGCGCACGCACCCGATAGGGGCCCTCCGACGCCGCAGGCTGGGCGGTGAAGGGCTCCCCGTCTGGCTGGGGGCCGCCAGGACCCGGATGGAGGGTGCTCAGCTGCGCTTGCCGCGGCCGTAGCCGCCACCGTTGTAGCCGCCGCCGCCACCGAAGGATCCGGCGCGGTCATCGTTGCGGCGGGGGCCACCACCGCCACCACCGCCGCTGCCCCGGGGCTCGGCTTTGTTGACGCGGATGGCGCGACCCATCCATTCCACGTTCTGGAGGTCGGCGATGGCGGCCTTCTCGGCTGTCTCGTTACTCATTTCGACGAAGGCGAAGCCGCGTTTGCGGCCGGTTTCGCGATCGAGCGGCAGGCTGCATTGCTTCACTTCGCCATACTCGGCAAAGAGACTGCGAACGTCCTCGACTTCGGCGTCGAAGGAGAGGTTGCCGATGTAAATGGTCATCAAAGGGAACGGGAACTATGAATGATTCGTCGAAAGCCCTGGAGAAAGTCGCTGGCCTTGTGGTGATGTCCTTTTCGCCCTGGGTAGCCCTGGGGTGGCCGGGGGTTTGCGGGAGCCGCCGTTTCGGTGAGAAACCTGCTGAAGAGAGATTCGTGAATCACCACAACGCTAGCGCAGGGGCGTCCAAGCAAAAAAGCGGATGACCCGGGGGTCATCCGCGAAAGCACACAGGCGGAGCGGCCTGAATGGAGATGGGATTCAGCCCAGGCCGATTTGGCTGAGGATGCCCTGGCCGGTGAGCAGTTCGGTGGCAAGGCCGATCACGAAACCGAGCATGGCAAGGCGGCCGTTCCAGGTTTCGGCGAAGGCGACGAAGCCGTAGCGGGGGGTGGATTCGGTCATGGGGTGGGGGTGTTTCAAAACCTAAAGACACTGTAACGGACCGTGAAGCGAGGTGGGTGTGTCGCTGGATGCAGCTTGCGGTTGTTCGCCACCCGGATCGGCCAGCATGGGGGCTCTCGGCGCGAGGCGGATGGGGTGATGGCACGCCCGGCTGCCGGATCTGGCCCGACGGCGCCCGCGCAGCGGCTCGACACCCTGCTTCAGGCGCTGCGCCCCGAAGAGAAGCTGGCCTTGCTGGAAGGCGCCACCCCCTTCTGGTCAGGAATGGCCGACATCGCCCTGCGGGATGCCTCCCACCGCCATCCCTGGCCGAGCGGCGTGCTGCCGCGGCTGGGGCTGGCGGGCCTGCATTTCGTCGATGGTCCGCGCGGTGTGGTGCTCGAGGGTGGCGCCACCACGTTTCCGGTGCCGATCGCGCGGGGGGCCAGCTGGGATCCGGAGCTGGAGGAGCGCATCGGCGAGGCGATCGCCCGGGAGGCCCGCTCCTTCGGGGCGAACTGGGCGGGGGTCGTCTGCGTCAACCTGCTGCGCCATCCCGGCTGGGGCCGCGCCCAGGAGACCTACGGCGAGGATCCGGTGCTGCTGGGAGCCCTGGGGGCGGCGATGACCCGCGGCGTCCAGCGGCACGCGGTGGCCTGCGTCAAGCACTTCGCCCTCAACTCGATCGACAGCTCCCGCTTCCTGGTGGATGTGCGGGTCTCACCGCGGGTGCTGCATGAGCTCTATCTGCCCCACTTCCGCGACTGCGTCGAGGCCGGGGCCGGTTCGGTGATGAGCGCCTACAACCGGGTCAACGGCGCCTGGTGCGGCCAGAACGCCCCGCTGCTCGACGGGATCCTCAAGCGCCGCTGGGGATTCACCGGCTTTGTGGTGACTGATTTCATCTTCGGCCTGCGCGACGGGGTGGCTGGGGTGGAGGCGGGTCTGGATCTGGAGATGCCGTTCCGGATGATCCTCTCCGCCTGCCTGCCGGAGGCGGTGGCCCGCGGCCGGCTGCCGATGGCCCGCGTCGATGACGCGGTGCGCCGCCAGCTGCGGGCCCAGCTGGGGGTTCCCCAGGGGGAGTATCCGCAGGCGCTGCGCGGCTGCCGCGCCCATCGGGCCCTGGCCCGGGAGGCGGCCCGCCGCTCGATCGTGCTGCTCCGCAATGAGGGGAACCTGCTGCCGCTCACGGGCCTGCGGTCCCTGGCGGTGCTGGGTCCGCTGGCCGCGGCGGTGAACCTGGGCGATCGGGGTTCCTCCGACACCCGCCCCGCCCAGGGGTCGGTGCTGACCCCCCTGGCGGGCCTGAAGGCGGCGGCGCCGCAGCTGGAGATCCACCACTGGGGCGGCCTGGAGCCCCGACGGGCCGCCCGCCTGGCCGCCGCGAGCGACGCGGCCGTGGTGGTGGTGGGCCTGGACTGGCGCCACGAGGGGGAGCACATCCACCCGGGCGATCTCGCCCCGATCCTGGCCCAGGTGCCACCGCCCCAGGCCCTGCAGCGGTGGCTCGGGCCCGACCGCACAGGGCGGCTCTGGTCGCCGCTGGCCGCCCTGCTGGCGGCGGTGACCCGCTTCGGCTCGGCCCGCAGCGGCGGCGACTTCGCCGCGGGCGATCGCACCGACCTGGCCCTGCCGGCCGAGCAGGTGGCGCTGATCCGGGCCGTGGCCGCTGCCAACCCGCGCACCGTGGTGGTGCTGATGGGCGGCGGGGCGATCCTCTGCCAGGGGTGGCTGGAGCAGGTGAACGGCCTGCTGCTGCTCTGGTACCCCGGCCAGGAGGGCGGGGCCGCCCTGGCGGACGTGCTGCTGGGTCGGGTGTCCCCCTCCGGGCGGATGCCTTTCAGCATCCCCAGCCGCGCGGAGGATCTGCCGCCCTTCGAACCCCGGGCGGAGCGGGTGGTCTATGACCTCTGGCACGGCTACCGGCGCCTGGCCCGCGCCGGCCGGCGGGCGGCCTTCCCCTTCGGCTTCGGACTCTCCTACAGCCGCTTCGAGCTGAGCGATCCCCAGCTGTCTCTGCCCCCCGGGGCGCAGGCCCTGACGCTTCGCTGCAGCGTGCGCAACGTCGGCTCCATGGAGGCGGCGGAGGTGGTGCAGGCTTATCTCGAGCCGCCGGGCCGGGTGGTGGAGCGGCCGGCTCGGCAGCTGGTGGGCTTCCAGCGGCTGTCGCTGGCCGCCGGGGAGGCCCGGGAGGTGGTGCTGACGATTCCCCTGCGGCGGCTCGCCTGGTTCGACGAAAGCGCCGATGCCTTCCGGCTTGAGCCTGGGCGGCATCGGTTGGTTCTGGCCCGCCACGTGGAAGCCGGGGGGATGGCGCTGGACCTCGATCTGGCTGACACGCTGCTCGGGCCCTGATCCACCCCCC
>JBILEP010000290.1:0-3250 GCA_044352045.1 Cyanobium sp.
GGGAGGGCGGAGCGTCGTCCCTACGTCGGAGGTCCGGCAGAGAGTCGGGGGGCGATCAGCGGGGCGCCGCCAACGCCCGGGAGGGCGCGACGGCAACAGGGACGCTGCTGTCCCTGCTGTAGCCTTAGTTGCGTGGTTGGTGCAACCCCAGGCGTCGACACCGAGACCTGCCGCCCTCCAGCGGGCTGCAAAGTAGTGATCGATACAGCCACCTTAAGGCTTTTTTCCGGAATCCCCTCCCGGTGGTTCAAAAACTTTTGTGAAGCCCTGGGCGCTACCGTCCCGCTCCGTCCCCCTCCGCCGCTGTTGATGCCTGTCTCGGAGCGGTTTCTGAGCCTGCTGCAGCACCAGCTCGGCCAATTCGTCGACTGCCCGGCCGTGCGTTCTCTGGTGGTGTACGTCGCGCACCAGGGCCCGGAGGGGCAGCCCAGCCTGGTGCCCGTTGGCCACTGGCCCGTCTCCGGGCGTGCCCTGCCGGCGGTGGATGGCGCCAGTCGACTGCGGGTGCCGGCGGAGGACCGCCGCTGGCTGCCGCTGCGCCACCAGCAGGTGCTGCTTGGGGCCCTGCAGGTGGAAAGCGAGGGGGCGGCCTGGCCCGATCCCCTCGGCCAGCGCCTCCAGGCCGTGGCCCTCTGCCTCACCGAGGCCCTGGCCCTCGACTTGGAGCAACGGCGGTTGGAGCAGCAGCTCAGCTTTCAGGACGAGCGGCTGCGGGTGCTGGTGCACCAGCTGCGCAATCCGCTCACCGCCCTGCGCACCTTCGGCCAGCTGCTCCTGCGCCGGCTCGATCAGGACAGTGACAACCGCTCCCTGGTGGAGGGCTTACTCGCTGAGGAACGGCAGCTCAATCGCTACGTGGATGCCCTCAGCACCCTGTCCCGTCCCGATGCCCTGCTCGCTCCCGCCGCCGCCCCCCAGCCCCTGCTGTTGCCCCCGCTGTTGAGCGGCCCGGAAGGGGTGCCCCTGGCCGATCTGCTGGAGCCGTTGCTGCAGAGGGCGGCCGCCACCGCCAGCCTGCAGGGCCGCGCTTGGCAAGCCCCGGCGGTGTTGCCCGAGTGGCGCGGCGACAGCGGCGCGGTGGCCGAAATCCTGGCCAACCTTCTCGAAAACGCCTTCCGCTACAGCCCCCAGGGCGTGGCGGTGGGCCTGCTCGGGCGGGAGGCGGACGGACGGCTGGAGCTCACGGTCTGGGATGGCGGTCCCCCGATCGAGGCGGAGGAGCGGCAGGCGATCTTCGAGCGGGGGGTGCGCGGCCGCAGCGGTCGCCAGCGCCCGGGCACGGGCCTGGGCCTGGCGCTGGCTCGGGATCTGGCCCGCGCCCTGGGGGGCAGCCTGGAGCTGTTGGAGTCTCCGGCGCTGGCGGCGGCGGAGCTGCCGGTGCGGGGCAATGCCTTTCGCCTCAGCCTGCCAGCGTCACCGCCAGGGCGCTGAGCAGCAGGGCCAGGGTCTCCCCCCATTCCACGCAGGCGCCATAGCTGTCGCCGCTGTGTCCCCCCAGCCGCCGCCCGAGCCAGCGCGGCACCACCAGTGCCGGCAGAACCCCCCCCAGCAGGCCAAGGGGCAGCCCGGCCGGTTGGGCCAGGGCGAGGGTGGGCGGGGTGAGCAGGAGCAGCAGCAGCAGGCTGGGTCGCAGCTCCACCGCCAGCCCCGCCCAGTGGTGGCGGTGGAAGGCGGCCGTGCCCCCCGGGCGCAGATAGGGGAAATGGGCCATCGCCGCCAGGGGGGCCACCCGCCCCCAGACCGCCGCCCAGAGCAGCGCCAGCGGGGCCGCGGCCCCCAGGCAGGCCAGCGCCGCCCCGCGCAGCAGCAGCAGCTGGGCCAGGGCCTGGGCGCCGCTGGCGCCCACCCGGCTGTCGTCCATCGCCTCCAGCAGCCGCTCCCCGGCGGCCAGTCCGTCGGCGGTGTCCATGGCGCCGTCCATGTGCAGGCCGCCGGTGAGCCAGAGCGCCAGGGACAGCAGCAGCGCCACCTGGGCCAGCGGCGGCACCCGGCCCTCCAGAACCGCCCAAAGCAAGGCCTGCAGGCCGCCAAGCACAGCGCCGATCCAGGGGGCGAAGCGGGCGATGCGCGCGAAGCGGGGCTGGATCCCCGGCCAGGCGGGCAGCACCGAATAAAAGATCCAGGCGCCGCTCAGATCCCGCAGCCAGGAAGGGGTGGGCGGAGGTCGCATGGGGGCGGCGGCTAGCGTCGGGCCAGTGACGGCACGCGGCGATCGCCCCCAACTCTGCCTTCCGGATCCACCAGCGCTGTTCGCGCACCCGCGCCCGCTGCGGCTGCCTGGAGACGCCCCACGGTCCGGTGCCCACGCCGCGCTTCATGCCCGTCGGCACCGCGGCCACGGTGAAGGGAATCACGGTGCCCCAGTTGGCCGAGACCGGCGCGCGCATGGTGCTGGCCAACACCTTTCATCTGCACCTTCAGCCGGGCGAGGAGGTGGTGGCCGAGGCGGGTGGCCTGCATCGCTTCATGGGCTGGGAGGGGCCACTCCTCACGGACTCGGGAGGCTTTCAGGTGTTCAGCCTGGCGGACATCAACCGCATCGACGACGCGGGGGTCAGCTTCCGCTCGCCCCGCGACGGCAGGGCCATCACCCTCACCCCGGAGAGTTCGATGGCCATCCAGATGGCCCTCGGGGCGGATGTGGCGATGGCCTTCGACCAGTGCCCGCCCTATCCGGCCAGCGAAGCCGATGTGGCCGCCGCCTGCCGCCGCACCCACGCCTGGCTGGAGCGTTGTCTGGCGGCCCACCAGCGGCCGCAGCAGGCCTTGTTCGGCATCGTGCAGGGGGGCTGCTATCCCCACCTGCGCGAGGAGTCGGCGCGGCGGGTGGCCTCGCTGGATCTGCCCGGCATCGCGGTGGGGGGCGTCAGCGTGGGGGAGCCGCCGGAGGAGATGCACCGCATCGTGCGGCTGGTGGCGCCCCTGCTGCCGGAGGATCGGCCGCGCTACCTGATGGGGGTGGGCAGCTTCCGGGAGATGGCGGTGGCGGTGGCCCAGGGCTTCGACCTGTTCGACTGCGTGCTGCCCACCCGCCTGGGCCGCCACGGCACGGCGCTGGTGGCGGGCGAGCGCTGGAACCTGCGCAACGCCCGCTTCCGCCACGACCACACCGCCCTGGATTCCAGCTGCCCCTGCCTGGCCTGCCGGCTCCACAGCCGCGCCTACCTCCACCACCTGGTGCGGGCCGAGGAGATGCTGGGCCGCACCTTGCTGAGCCTCCACAACCTCACGACCCTGCTGCGCTTCAGCA
>JBILEP010000291.1:0-3234 GCA_044352045.1 Cyanobium sp.
CGGTGCGCCGGCGTGACTCCGGCGTGGCGCCGGCGGCGGAGATGCCCGGCACCGAGGCGGTGTCGGTGGCGGCCAGCAGCAGCAGGGTGTCGCTATCAGGCCAGCGCTCCGCCCAGCGGCGCCACCACACCTCGGCCGCCTCGGCGGCACCGCAGAAGCGATCGAGCGGGCCGCTCACAGCGGATCGAGCGCCACCAGGGCGCGCAGCAGGGGCGGCGGTTCGCTGATCGGCGCCTTCAGCCGGGGGAAGATCCAGTAGGCCACCGCATGCAGGCAGAGCACCACGATCAGGTTCTGGATCAGCACCAGCAGCAGGGCCACCACCTGCACCTGGAGCAGGTCGAACGACGGCGTCTGCAGGGCCTCCAGGCCGGGGATCAGGCCGATCAACCCCAGCAGCCACTCCAGGAAGCGGGCCGCGGCGCTGGTGATCACCACCCAGAGGTTTTCGCTCACGAGCACCGAGAGCACCGCCAGGCGCACCAGGAAGCCGGCGGCGCCGATCAGGGCGCCGATGCCGAGGGTGAGCCACCAGCTGCAGCGCCGCCGCCAGCCCCAGCCCAACCAGAGGGCCAGCAGGCCGTAGGGGAAGAGCATCAGCGGCCCGCGGATCGGCCCCATCAGGGCCACCAGCAGCAGGGTGGCCACCAGCAGTCCCTCGACGGCGCAGCGCCAGCCGTGGCGAAGCTGCAGCAGGGCCAGGGGCAGGGGCAGGGCGAGGCGGAACAGGGGGCTGCCGATCGGCAGGTAGTAGAGGCCGAGCCAGAGCAGGGCGGTGGCGGCGGCCAGGTAGGCGGAATCCATCAGCTGGCGGGCCTGGCGGGGGCTCAGGCGGCGATCCGGGGCGGCGGGACGGCTCATCGGGGCGGCGGCGCCGGGCGCACCGTGGGGGCCGCGGGCGGCGGCGGCGCCGAGGCCGCCGGGGCTGGGGCGGCGCGGGGGGTGTCGCCCGGGGCGGTGCGCTGGATCGTCTCCACCTCAAACGGCACGCCGGCGGTCCGCAGGGCGCGAGTGAGCACCTCCGCCGGCGCGGCGGGGTCGGCCTGGGGCAGCAGGATCGTCACCCGGTAAGGGGCGGGGTTGGCGGGGCGCGGGGCGGCTGGGGCGGCAGCCGGCGCGGCGGGCGGCATGGCTGGGGCGGCCGGGTTGGGGCTCACCTTCGGGGTGGCGCCGGCCTTCGGGGTGGCGCCGGCCGGACCCGCGGGGGCGGGCAGGGCCAGCGGGGCCGGGGGGGGGTTGGCAGGGGTGGGGTTGGCAGGGCTGGGGGCGGTGGCAGCGGTGGGCGCGGCAACGCCGGAGAAGCTGCGGGAGAGGGTCTCGCCGAAGGGGGTGCCGCTGCAGCCGCTCAACAGCAGGGGCAGGGCCAGCAGCGAAGCGCGCCTCAACCGCCCGCGGGTCGGATCACCCGCACGGAACTGGCCCGCAGGCGGCCGGTCTTGGTGGTGGCGGGGGGTTTGCGGGTGGCCGGAGCCTTGCTGGCTGGGGCTTTGCTGGCGGAAGCCTTGCTGCTTGCGGCCTTGCTGCCTGCGGTTTTGCTGGCCGCGGTTTTGCCCCCGCGGGCGGTGCCAGCCCGACCCTTGCCGCTGCCCGCCTTGGCCGCCAACAGCTCCATCGCCTGCTCCAGGCTGATCGATTCGGCGGTGGCGCCCTCCGGCAGGGAGGCGTTCACCTTGCCCTGCTTGACGTAGAGCCCATAGGGGCCATCGAACACCTGGATCGCCTCCTCGGCCCCGGCCGGTGTGCCCAGGTCCCGCAGGGCGGTGCGACCACCGCGGCCGCGCTTGGGCTGGGCGAGCAGCTCCAGGGCCCGGGGCAGGCCGATGCTCAGCACGTCGTCCTCCGCCTTGAGGGAGCGGTAGTCCTTCTCGCCTTTCGCCTTGTCGTGCACCACGTAGGGGCCGAAGCGCCCCAGGCCCGCCTGGATGCGGCCGCCCTCGGGGTGCTCGCCGAGCTGGCGGGGCAGCCGCAGCAGGCCGAGGGCATCCTCCAGGCTCACGTCCTCCGGCTTGAGGCCCTTGGGCAGGGAGGCGCGCTTGGGCTTGGGGTTCTCCTCGCTCACCTGGCCGCGCTGCAAGTAGGCCCCGTATTGACCGAAGAGCAGGTAAATGGCGTCGCCGGTCTCCGGGTCGCTGCCGAGGGCCTCCGGCCCCTCCGACTTCTGGCGCAGGATCAGCTCGGCCCGCTCCGCGTCCAGGTCGGCGGGGGTGATCTCCTGGGGGAGGGTGGCCTTGATCAGCTCCTCGCCGCCGTCCTCCGCCACCCGTTTCTTCTCCAGGTAGGCACCAAAGCGGCCGATGCGCACCACGCAGGGCAGACCCTCCAGCTCGACAGTGCGGGAAATGCCGGGATCGATGTCCCCCTCCCGCTGCTGCACCTGGGTTTCCAGGCCCTGCTCCCCCTTGTAGAAGCCCTCCAGGTAGGGAAGCCAGGACACCCGGCCGGTGGCGATCTCATCGAGGGTGGTCTCCATCCGCGCTGTGAAGCTGGTGTCCACCAGGTCGGGGAAGTGCTCCTCCAGCAGGGCGGTGACCGCGAAGGCGGTGAAGGTGGGGATCAGGGAATTGTTCTGCAGGCTGGCGTAGCCCCGGTCGGCGATCGTGCCGATGATCGAGGCGTAGGTGGAAGGCCGACCGATGCCCTCCTTCTCCAGCATCTTCACCAGGGCGGCCTCGCTGTAGCGGGCCGGCGGCTGGGTCTGGTGACCGAGGGCTTCCACGCCGCTGCAGGCGGGCGCATCCCCCACCGCCAGGGCGGGCAGCAGCACCTCCTGCCCCTCCAGGGCGGCGTCGGGATCGTCGCTCCCCTCCACATAGGCGCGGAAGAAGCCGGGGAAGTCGATGCGCTTGCCGCTGGCGCGAAACAGGGCGGGCCCAGCGCCATTGGCGGCGGCGGCCTCCAGATCCACCGCGAGCATGGTGAGCCGGGCCTCGGCCATCTGGCTGGCGACGGTGCGTTTCCAGATCAGCTCGTAGAGCGCCAGATCCCGCCCGTCCAGGCCGGTGTCGGCGGGGGTGCGGAAGGCCTCGCCGGCGGGGCGGATCGCCTCGTGGGCCTCCTGGGCGTTGCGGGCCTTGGTGCTGAACTGCCGCGGCGCGGGGCTCAGGTACTCCTTTCCGTACTTCGTTTCCACGCACTGGCGGGCGGCGCGGATCGCCTGCTCGGAGAGGTGCACCGAATCGGTGCGCATGTAGGTGATGAAGCCGCGTTCGTAGAGGGCCTGGGCGGTGCGCATCG